>CATPAX010000185.1 GCA_955652215.1 uncultured Solirubrobacteraceae bacterium
GATTGGGGCGTGGTACCCGCTCGACACGCTGATCAACTACACGCGTCCCTACCGCCGCACGAGGAAGTTACTGCGGGCGCTCAGCGAGATCGAGATCCTCGTCAGTGCAGGTTGAGCCTGCCGTGGGCTCCGCCCGCCCCGCGAACTAACGGGTCAGCGCCGCCGCTAGCAAACCGATTCGCGTGGCAAGCACCCACGGTCCCACATCACGAGAAGAGGGCCTTGGACTGAGGCTTGATATCGACCAGCCGCTCCTGCAGAGTGTCCGAGCGTGGTAGCGGCGATCGACATCCAATTTGAGCTCCCGCTGCGATTTCTCGATGGCAGGGCGCTGCGAGACGGGTTTGTGTTGCTGGCCGCCTTCCTGACCTCGTTCCTGTTCATTCGCACCAGCGCGCGGTTGATGCGCAGCCCAAAGGTTCCGTGGTGGCCCGGGAGCGTGACCACCGAAAGTGGCTTGCACATCCATCATCTGGTGTTTGGAATTGTGCTCGTTCTGCTTTCCGGCTTTCTGGGATTTGCCCTCGCCCCGACGAGTCCATGGAGCGAGGTTCTCGCGGGGGCCTTCGGGGTCGGTGCAGGCCTCACCCTCGACGAGTTTGCACTCTGGGTACGCCTCGAGGATGTTTATTGGGCGCAGGAGGGCCGCGACTCGCTCGACGCAGTGGTCCTCGCGGCGGTGCTCGGAGGGCTGGTCGTGCTAGGCGTGGGGCCGTTCGACACCGCCAACGCCGGGGCGGGCGAATCGCTCGTGCTCACCGTTGGAATATACGTGCTCCTATGCGTTCTGGCGGTCATCAAGGGTAGGCTGCTGCTGGGGTTGATCGGAGTGTTCATCCCACCCGTGTCGCTAATCGGGGCGCTTCGGCTCGCTTCGCCGTCATCCCCCTGGGCCCGGTGGCGCTACCCAGCCAACAGCCGCAAGCTCGCCCGCTCGCACGCTAGATTCGCGCAATCCCATTCCCGTCGCATACGTCTCCTGAACGCGATCGGTGGCACCCCGGAGACGTCCGCCGCGAGTCCATCCGCCGTACAAGTTGACGAGCTCGACGGCGGTACTGCTCGCTGACGAGCGAGTTGTGCATCGGGAGCTGACGGGGAAGATGTGCGGCGACACCGCGCCGCGGGCGCAATGAACTCCTGCGACGATTCAGTTGGTGAGCTCGACTGGCGTCGCACCAGCGCCCAGGTCGCCGCGCCGATGACCGCGGCAGTCGACTACAGCGGCCGGAGCTTGTGGCTGGACACGCTCGCGGCGCCTATCGTGCCAAGACCGCAGCTGCGAGGCGATATCGCCGCCGATGTCGTGATTGTCGGCGCCGGCTTCATCGGGCTGTGGAGTGCGTACTGCCTGGCGCGGGCCGAGCCAACGGCTGAGATCGTCGTGCTGGAGGCCGAGATTGCGGGCTTCGGTGCGGCTGGGCGCAACGCGGGATTCGTGTCGGCCGGGATCGCTGGAAAGGCGCAGGCGTACATCGCCCGCGGCGGCTGGGAGGGCGTGCAGCGTGCCGAGCGGGCGATGATCGAGGGAATTGAACACGTTGGCGAGGTCGTGGCCCGTGAGGGCATCGAGTGCGGCTGGACGAGAGGTGGCTCGCTGCGGATCGCCACCAGCCAAGCGCAGCTGGAGCGGGTCCGTGCCGGTCTCGAGAGCCGGCGCGAGCGTGGCCTTTGCGAGTCCGATTTGCAGCTGCTTGGTGCCCACGAAGTAGCTTTGCGCGTCCGGATCTCTGGGGTGGTCGGCGGCGCCTACACGCGGCACTGCGCCAGGGTGCACCCGGGGCGTCTCGTTCGTGGACTTGCGGAGGCTTGCGAGCGCCGCGGGGTGAAGATCTTCGAGCGCTCGCGCGTGTGCAGCATCGAGCCGGGACGGGTCCAATGCGCCCCAGGTGACGGACTCGCCGCAGCCACCGCGCGCGCGCCGATCGTCGTGCAGGCGACCGAGGCGTTCACCGTGGACCTGCCCGGTCAACACCGCGACTACATGCCTGTGTTCTCGCACATGCTCGCGACCGAACCGCTCGACGACCAGACATGGTCGGCGATCGGCTGGGAGCGCTGCGAGACCGTGGCCGACCAACGCCATCTTTTCACCTACGCGCAGAGAACGGTCGATGGACGGATCGCGATCGGCGGCCGTGGAGCCTGGTACCGGCTGGGCAGCGCGATCCGCGCCAGCGACGAACGGCCACCGGCGGTGCACGCCGCGCTCGAGCGGACGCTGCGGGCGTGGTTCCCTGCCGCCGCCAACGCCGTGATCACGCACCGCTGGGGAGGGGTGTTCGCGGTGCCGCGGGACTGGAGCATGTCGATCGAGCTCGATCGCGCCACCGGACTCGGCCGAGCGGGCGGGCTGGCGGGTCATGGCTTGGTCGCATCCAACCTCTGCGGCCGTACGCTCGCCGATCTGATCCTGGAGCGCGACAGCGAGCTCACGTCACTGCCTTGGGTCGGGCACCGCAGCGGCCGCTGGGAGGTTGAGCCGGCTCGCGTGGTTGCGCAGCGGCTGATCACGGCAGTGCTGGCGAGCGCCGACCGCAAAGAAGACGCCGGGCGCGGTCCGGCTAAACGCACGCGCCTGGTTAGGCGATTCGCTCCAAGTCGATGAACCGAAGGCTCACGGATCGGCGGCTGATCGGTCTCGGCCGTCGGCGCGGCTGCATCTCGTCTGCCTGTGGCGCCGGCAGTCCCGGTCCGGTCGCGAGCGGCCGGTCGAGCTGAGTGGCGGGTGGCGATTGCCCCTCGGTGTCGGCGGCGGGCGGTTACTCGGCGCGCCAGATGGGGTCGCGCTTTTCAAGGAACGCGGTCATGCCCTCCTGCGCGTCGTGCGCGAGCGCGTTCTCGGTCATGACTAGCTCGCAGTACTCGTAGGCTTCGTCCTCGGCGCGATCGATCTGGGAGTAGAAGGCCTGCTTTCCCGTGGCGACGGTATACGCGCTGGACGTGGCAATCGCTTGGACCAGCTCGAGGACCGCGGGTTCGAGTTCCTCGCGTGGCACCACGCGATTGACCAGTCCCCAGTCCAGCGCGGTCGCGGCATTGATCGGCTCGCCCGTAAGCAGCATCTGCATCGCTCGCTTCCGACCTACCGCTCGCGATACAGGCACCATCGGAGTCGAGCAGAACAAGCCGATCTTGACACCCGGCGTTGCGAAGCGTGTGCCGTCCGCTGCGACCGCCAGGTCGCACGCCGCCACTAGCTGACAGCCAGCGGCGGTAGCGATGCCGTGCACCTTGGCGATTACGGGCTGGGGAACCTCGTGGAGTGTCTCCATCATCACGCTGCACCGATCGAAGAGACGAGCCAGGAACTCTCTGTCTCGGCCGATCATCTCCGACAGATCGTGCCCAGCCGAGAAGGCCGAACCGGCGCCCTCGATCACGATCGCCCGGGCATCGCGCTGCGCGGACAGCTCGCGCAGGCTCGCGATTATCTCCTCCATCAGCTCCAGCGACAGCGCATTGCGTTTCTCAGGGCGGTTGAGCACGATCCGGGCGGCGGATCCGTCGTGTGTGACGAGCAAATTCCGATAGTCGGTGTCTGGTAGCGAGCTCACGGGGAACACCGTACTCCCGCGCTGCGCGTGACACAAGGCGGCTCGCCGTCCTGCACTTGGCTGGCCCCGACCGAGGCGAGATAATCCACCTGAGGACGCTGATGCCGCCCGGTGACGGACGGCGATCGAATTAACGAGGATGGGCATGACCGACGCGCTGATTGCGACCGAAGGCGCGTCCGCGCCCGGTGCCGCCGCGGGCAGGGTGTTTCGCACGGAGCTGAACGTCGTTGACTTCCTACGGAGGGCTGCCTACGTGTATCCCGGGAAGGTCGCGGTGGTCGATGGAGAGCGCCGCTATGTATACGGTCAGCTGGCGGAACGCTCATGGCGGTTGGCCAATGCGCTGAGGTCGGCGGGGCTGCGTAA
>CATPAX010000186.1 GCA_955652215.1 uncultured Solirubrobacteraceae bacterium
ATCCACGGCGATGGCCATCCAACAAACCGTCACCAACTGCTGGCGGGAGCCCCTCGAGGACGACGCCACAATCGTCGTCATGGCCATCGACTAGTTCCTGCGTGGCTGCCAGCCATCCCGGTTGGTTTGATGTCGTCCGCCGCTGCCACCGTGACCGCCGCGCGTGGAGCTCCATCCCTGGCCGCTCGCGGGGTTGCGCCGGTTGCGCGCTCGAGCCTGCTCGCCACAGCCGGTGTGGCGATGCTGGCGTTGGTGTTGACGAGCGGCCGTTATGGCTATCACCGTGCTGATCGGTCTTTGTGTGCTGCCGGCGAGCAAGCTGCAGGGTAGCGTCGTGGTGGCGCTTAACCCCGACGCCGGTGAGACCGTCGGGTGGCCACGCTTCACCAAGACGGTCGCGACCGTCTATCGCTCGCTTCCGGTCTCCGAGCGCGACCGCACCGCGATCTTTACCCAGAACTATGGGGAGGCGGGCGCGATCGCTCACTTCGGCCCGTCACTCGGTCTGCCCTACCCCTACGGCGGACACAACGGTTGGGCACTGTCGGGGCCGCCGCCCAACGCCGACACTGTCGCACTCCTCGTCGGGCTCGACCGCCAACAAGCCGCCGCCGCATTCATAGGCTGCGAGATCCACACCCGCATCGACGACGGCGTCGGCCCCAGCAACAACGAGCGCTGGTTTGGGACTGCAGAGGCGAACGGCGCCTGGTCGGCCTTGTGGCCATCCCTGCGCCACTACGACCGACCTGGAAGCTCGAGCCGCCGGACTGACACTAACGAAAGCCCGAAACCGTCTAGCGCAATGTGATGCGCGCGATCGTGTCTGTCCCGGTCTCGGCCACCCACAGGGTGCGTCCGGGGCCCGCGGTGATGCCGTCAGGCGCGCCAGCCACCGGCAGAGCCAGCTGACTGAACTCTCCGCTGGACGTTACGCGGCCGATGATCCCGCTCTGCTCCGTGTACCACATGGCACTATCCGCCCCGAGCGTGATGTCGTTGAGTCCGCCGTACGGGGAGGGATCGGCGAACGATCGCCGTTGCCCGTTAGGCCAGATCACACCGACCCTATTGCTCCCGTAATCGGTGAACCAAAGTGTCCCGGATGGACCGGGAGCGAGTGCGTCGACGTCACTGTTCTGATCGGAGAGCACCAGGGCGTGCGCCTGGCCGGCCTGGTCGAGACGAGCGATCCATCGCCCATGCTCGAAGTAGCCAGTGAACTCGCTAAACCACACGCTCCGCCCGGCGCGTGCGATCGCGAACGGGACCCCGTCCTCCACGGCGGGCGTCCGAGAGACCTTGCCGGCGCGCGCGATCCGGTCGACAACACCGGCCGGATCGGCCACCCAGAGCGGACCGCCAGGGCTGGCGGTGATCCCCAGCCCCCCCGCGCTCCAGCGCCCCAGCGATATCTCCCTCACATGCCCGCTAGCATCCACGCGCCCGAGCTTGGCAGTGTTGTATTCGGTGAACCACATCGCTCCGTCCGGACCGGCCGTGAGCTGATAGGGGTCGGCATTGGGTGTCGGGACGCGAAACTCGCGTATCGCGCCATCGGCGCTGATCCGTCCGATCTTGTCGCCGTCGAACTCCGTGAACCAGACCGCGCCGCCCGGGCCAGGCGCGACGTCGAAAGGCTCAGAGCCGGGCGTCGGAACGCGAAACTGTCGCACCGAGCGCACCCGAGCGCGCGTGCGCCAAGCGCCGGAACGCTTGAACTGGGGTGGGGATGCCAAGACCCCAGTCGCCTGGGAAGCGGGTGGGCGGCAAAGAAGGCCAGCAGCGCAACGCTACCCCCGGCTGTGCCCAGCACACTGGGCCAGACGTGGCCTCCGGTTTTGAGCCGGTAGCCCTCGACGAGCACTCGACCATCACAGCTGGTCCAAATCTCCTCTGTCTGTGAATGGGTGATCAGCGACGCCCGCTGTTCGTGCCTGCAGCCGTCGCGCACTGACCAGTCAACAAGCCAAGTGGGGATCGCCGGGGCGTAGTAGTCAGGCGATCCACGGGCCGGCACGCCCGCGTAGGGCGCGATCGGATCGGTGACCGCATGTACATCCAGGACCGACGCCGGCGCGGTCGGTCGGCATCCACCGGGGATCGCGAAGAACTCGCCCTCAACCGCAGCGAACGCGCCGATCCGGCGCGCTAAGACGCATGCGAGGTACCCCGCCAAGCCGCCTCCGTTGGAGAACCCGACCGCCGCGATCCGGTCTGGATCAACGCAATAGCGTGCCTGCAGCACGTTCAACAGGTCGCTGACGAACAACCCGTCATCGACCCCGTGCGCCGGCGGATCGAGCGGACCGCTCGCGTCCCAGCCCGTTGTGTGTCCGCCAGCTTGGACCAATCCCTGCGGATAGGCGACAAGCAGATTGCGGCGGTCAGCGAGGACTGAAAAGCCCGTCGCGTATTGCATCCCGAGCCCGGTCCCACCGGCCCCGTGGAAGACAAGCACCAACGGCGTTCGGTGGTCAAAGACGTATCCGACGGGCACATGTAGCCACAAGCCACGCGACCTAGCCCCCGACGCGCTTCGAGGCGGGACCGCGACCGACAGCCATGCCGTCGTGCCCGGTCGCACTGAAGGCCGAGCGGCGCAACCACTCGAGGCAACCCGGCGGTCCATCAGACGCCCCAAGCCCGATGGCAGCGACCCGGCGGCCACAACACTCCGGCCCGCCGCGCTACCCCCAGGAGCACCGTCGCAGCCCACTAGCAGCCCCCCGCACAACATCCCGACCACGAGGCTCACGCGCCAGCGCCTCATCAATCTCAGCGTACACCGGCCTGGTCGATGTCTTCGCTGCCCGGGATCGCTCGTCGGGCCGAGCGAGGCCGTGATGCGCAGCGCCTAAGTCGGCACCCCGCGGCCGTCGAACCCTTGGTAGCTTGCTCCTAGAGCGATGACGTGGCCAGGACGACCACAGGTGATCGACGTGCGGAGGGAACGACGAAGCGCGGGCCGCCTCGTCGCTGCGTTGGCAGCTGCCGGGGCGCTCGCGCTGCTGCCCGCCGGCGCGCGTGCTGCAAACGTGATCGTGCTCGGTCCGGGTCATCGAGCGAGCACCGTGAATGACAGGTTCGTTACGACAATCGCCACCACTCCTGCTCCCGATGCTCTTGCTCTCGCAGCAGCGGGACGCCGGTCACGCCCGCACAAGGCTCGCTGCGGGGTGTGCTCCGTTCTGAGGCGACTGAAGCGGACCGGAGCGATCACTGACACCTCCTACGTGCAGTACAGCCAGGAGTACTCAGCGGCGACCCGTGCTCTGCGCCATCTGCCAGGAACCCGGGCGACGGAGCTCGGAGCGGTCATCGGGAATCTGCAGCAGCTTGCAGCCGCGGGACTGCTGAGCGCCCCCCGGCTTCCGGTGCTGTTCCAGACCCTTGAACGCAATCGCGAGTGGTGGACCCAGGGACCCCTGCTCTCCCAGTACCAGCGCGTCGAGTTCAACGGCTCAGGGCTCGTCTGGGAGTACTACCCAGGACAGGGCATCGAGCTCCAGGTTCTGGCCAACTTCGGGAAGGCGGACGGGCTCTATACGGCGGGTTCCGCGCAATACCCGGGGCTACGCGAGCTCCTCGGTGAACTGATACCCCTGGCGGTGCCCCGCGCGGGAGGGCTCGCTTGGGAGTACTACTTCCAGTTCGACGGAGGAAGCCCGCCGTGGATCAGTGCGATGGCGCAGGGGACCGCAATCGAGGCCCTGACGCGCGCCTATCGCGCGTTCGGCGATCGCTCCTATCTGAACGTCGCCCACCTCGCGCTTGCCCCGTTGCAGCGGAAGCCGCCGGTGGGCGTGGCGATCCCGACCCGAGCCGGGACGCAGTTCCTCCAATATTCCTTCGCGCCGAGCACCTCGATCCTCAACGCGTTTCTTCAGACGCTGATTGGGCTCTACGACTATGCGCACGCCAGCGGCGATCCGCGAGCTGCGGCACTGTTCGCAGCTGGAGACGCCGAGGCGCAGGCGGAAGTCCCCGGCTATGACACCGGTGCGTGGTCGCTGTACCAGCCGGGTGTCGAGGACTCGCTCAGCTACCACGTTCTGGTGACCGGCTTCCTTCAGGCTCTCTGCACCCGCACGAAGGCACCGGTGTTCTGCTTGGCCGCCCAACACTTCGCGGCTTACCTGAAGACGCCGCCGGCGCTGAGGCTGCTGACGCAGCGCCTACCCAGACGGACACCGGGCTCCGTCCGCTTCCGCCTATCCAAGTACTCGCACGTCGGAATAGTCGTAACCCGAGGCGCCCAGACGCTGCTCGCGACCAGCGCCTACTTCGCCTACGGCGTCGGCGCGTTTGCGATTCCTGGTCTGTCGCCGGGTACCTACGCGGTCAGGCTCGCGGCGACCGATCTAGCAGGCAACTTCAATCGGATAACAGGCACGTTGACGGTTCCGGCCGCCCGCCATCACCGTTAGGGGGGCCCCAAACCTGCGCCGGCTCCCGTGTAGCTCACCGGTTCGTCGAGTGCCCGCTGAAGCGCACCGAACGCGTCCCGGTCCAGGCGGTGCGGAACGTCGCCCCGCATGATTGCGAGCGCCTCCGGCATGCTCCGCGCCGGGCGGTATGGACGGTCAGCGGTCAGCGCCTCGTACACGTCGGCGACTGCCAGGACCCGCATCGGCATCGACAGGTCGTCCTCCGTCAGCGCCAGCGGGTAGCCGCTGCCGTCAAGGCGCTCGTGGTGCGAGCTGGCCAGCGGTGCCAGCTCCTCGAAGCAGGGCGTGCGCTCGAGGATTTCGCGGGTCATGACGGGATGCTCCTTGACCTTCGCGACCTCGGCGTCGCTGAGGGGGCCCGCCTTGTCGAGGATGCGGTTGGAGACGCCGAGCTTTCCGATGTCGTGCAGCTGCGCGGCGCGCCATAGGTCGCGAACAGCCCGTTGCTCGAGTCCCAGAACCCCGGCGATGCTGGTGGCAATTTCTCCCTCGCGATGTGAGTGCTCGTGCGTCCATGGCGACTTCGCGTCGATGATTCCGGCGAACCCGTCGGCGATCAGATCGAGGCGCTCATCGTCGGCCGTGAGCGCACGGTCCGGCGGCTCGACGGCCGACAGGTCAGGGTGTTCGAGCGACGCCCAGAACGCGGTGTCGGCCCGGAATGATCGGAGCGCTCCGACGAGCTCGGGATCGAACCACTGACCACTGCGCCGCTCCGCGATCCGGCAGGCGATCGCCGTGCCATGGCCGCGTTGGAAGATCTCCATCGTCTGCGACAGGCATAGGATCCGTCCGAGGAGCGGGATCTGCTCGCCGTGCAGGTGCCGAGGCTGCCCGTTCCCGTCCCAGTGCTCGTCGAGCGTCCGGATCGCTTCCGCGGTGGCGTCGGTGAATCCAAGCTTGCGGGCGATCTCCGCGCCGCGGTCGCATCGCGCCTGCATCAGGGCGTGGGTGACCTCACCCTCGTTCTTGATCGCCAGCAGCCGCTCGACCCGTGCCCGAGGTGACCCCCGGGGCGCGACGGTGCGCAGCGACCACACAAACGCTGGTAGCGGCCGGGCCCAATCGACCACCTTGGAGGTCCGCTTGGCGCGCTGGTCATCAGCGCCGAACAGAGCAGCCATGTGCGCCGAGTTGGCGGAGCATCCCGCGTCCTTTAGCAGCAGGGCATAGAACAGGTCCGACCGATCCCGCCGGTCGAGCTCCAGCTCATGAGCAACTCGCATGCCGATTAAGCAGGATTTGACAGCGTGTCCGGGCGGCTCTCCCTCCGCGATGTCCAGGGCATAGGACAGCGCGCCGATCAGTCGTGAGAGCGGGATCTCTCCCTGACCCGCGGGCACCGGGCCAGTATTCCACAAGCCTCTGCTGCGACAGCTTCCGCCAGAGCGGTTGCGCGGAACCGCATTGTTCACCGAGAAACAGTCGGCGAATAGCCGAGACACTCGCGGCAGCTCAGCCCAGGAGCGGCACGTCCTGAGTCAGAATCTCGTGGCCCGCGGCGGTGATCAGGAGGTCGTCTTCGATCCGGATGCCACCGAACTCGAGCAACTGATCGACGCGGTCCCATGCGACCTCACCGCGGTGGCGCCGGCGCCGTTCAGGATCTTCCAGCAGGGCGGGCACGAAGTAGATCCCTGGCTCGACGGTGACCACGAAACCCGGACGAAGGGGCAGATCGATGCGCAGGTTGGGAACCGACGGGCCCGAGCCGCGGTCGGGCAACGTGCCACCGGCGTCACGTGCCCCTAGGCCTAGGAGGTGACCGATGCCATGCGGGAAGAACAGGCTGGCGGCGCCACTCTCGATCAAAGCGCTCGGGTCACCCTTCAGGACCCCCAGGTCGACCAGACCCTGAGCGATTACGCGTGACGCGCTCAGGTGAACATCTCTCCATTCGGTGCCGGCGACACAGCGATCGATTGCGGCTCTCTGGGCGTCGTGCACGAGCGAGTGGATTTCCGCCTGCTCGGTACCGAGCTCACCATCAACCGCGTAGGTGCGGGTGATGTCGCTCGCGTAGCCGCGAACCTCGGCGCCTGCGTCGATCAGCACCAGCTCGCCGGTGCGAAACGCGCGCGACGAGGGTGCGAAGTGCAGGACCGCCGAGTTCGTGCCGCTACCTACGATCGTGTCGAACGCCATCGCATCAGCGCCACGGCGAAAGGCTGCGGCCTCGAGCTCGATCTGCACCTCGCGCTCTGTGGACCCCTCGCACAGTAGCGGCCCCACCGCGGCCAACGCCGCACTCGTGGCGCGCTCGGCGGCGCGCATTCGCTCCAACTCGACGGCGTCCTTGACGCGACGTACCGCGCTGAGGCCAAAGCGCCGTTTCGCTGTGCGCTGGGCGTCGAACTCGACACCCGAGACGGTAGCGCCGAGGCACACAACCGGCCGCGTCGATCGCGCCGCCAGCCAGTCGGCGAAGTCCGTCATCGGTATCCCGTCCTGCTTGCCAACAGGCACCCCGGACCACAGTCGATCGCTCTCGGTCACCGGCGCCACAAAGTCACACCAGCCGTCGTGCGGATCGAATGCCAGAACGCCGCCCGGACGGTTGCGATCGGTCAGGTAGTAGTACTCGGAATGGGCCCGGAACGGATAGGTCAGATCACCGCGGCCCGGCACTGGGATTGGATCGCCGGCGCCGATCAGCACCACGTCATCTCCGGGCCCCCATTCGGCGGCCACGGCTCGCCGCCGCCGAATCAGCTGGGCATCGATCCCGTCCTGCTCACCCGCAGTGCCCTCCGGCTCCCAGAGATCATCCTGTGACACCGCGCTCGAGCGTACGTGGGCGCGCGGACAATCCGAGACCGAGCCCGGCCGCCACCGTCCGCGGGGTGTAGCGTCCGCCAAATGCGCACCCGTGAGACGGTCGTGGGCCCGGTGTTTGTCCTCGCCGGCATCCTGCACTTCGTGATCCCGAAGACCTATCAGCGGATTGTGCCTCCGTACCTACCGGCCCCCCGCGCACTCGTCTATGCCAGCGGGGCGGCCGAGGTCGCCGGTGGCCTCGGGCTGATGTCTCGAGCCTTGCGGCGGGCAGCGGGGTATTGGCTGATCGCCACGCTGGTCGCGGTGTTCCCGGCAAACGTGCACATGGCTCTGCATCCCGAGGACTTCCCCGAGGTGCCGGGGGGCGCGGCGGCGCTCTGGGTGAGGCTTCCGTTCCAGGGAATCCTCATCCACTGGGTCCTGCGCGCGATGAACCGTTAGACAGGTGCTTCGGACGGCGAGCAACCGGCAGCTGGATGCCTAGCGCGGCGATCAAGTGGTAGACAAATGCCTCAGGTGCCACGAGCGAACGTCCACATGACCAACACGATCCCTGCGCTCCCGGTGCGCGACGTGCCGGTGGCGGTGGGTCACTACCGGGATCGGTTTGGGTTCCACGCGCCCCACGCGGAGTCGGATTTCGCAGTTCTCGTTCGTGATGACGCCGTGCTGCATTTGTGGAGCGCGAGTGATGAGGGCTGGCGCTCGCGTGAGCACCTCGCCGCGCGGCCGATCTGTTCCGGTGCGGAATCGTTCCTCGCTGGGACGGCGAGCTGCCGGATCGAGGTCGAGGACGTTGATGCGTTGTTCGCCGAGCTCGAGCCTCAGGGTGTGCTGCACGAGGTCTCGCGGGCCGGGGCGCACGACACCGACTTCGGCACCCGGGAATTCGCGACGGTCGACCTGGACGGCAACCTGCTGACCTTCTTTCGCTGGGAGAGCCAGACGGCTGCTGAGGCCGATCCAACAGCACTGGGCGCGACAGGGCGAGCGAATACCGACCAGCGGATCGACCTAGCCAAGCAGCTCTACGAGCGGGCCGTGTGGGGTGGCGATGTCAGCGCGCTGCGGAGCGCCGATCGGGAGCTCGACAAAGTCGAGGCCGATCTCTCGCTGGCCCGCGGGCGGATCATTCACGCGCGCTTTCTCGATGAGGAAGTCGATGATCCTCAGGAGCTGGTGCTATTCGAGCGGTCCCTCCAGCTCTATCAAGCACTTGGTGACGCGCGCGGGGAGAGCGAGTCTCTGTTCTGGGTCGGGATCTTCCACCAGGTGGTCCGCGAGGACAACGACGCGGCGGTTCCCCTCTTCACCCGGTCCTACGAGCTCGCCACCCAGGTTGGCGACAAACTGACGCTCTCCTATGTGCTTCGTCATCTTGGAATAGCGGAGCACGCCGCTGGGCGATTCGACACGGCGCGCGCGCGACTCGAGGAGTCGGTGCAGCTTCGCCAGGAGCTTGGGCTCTTGCCCGGGGTAGCCGCGAACCTCGTTGGACTCGCCTACATCGCGGCAGCAGATGGCCGCCGTGACGATGTCCGCCCGTTGCTCGAAGAGGCTCGAGTGATCGCTGAGGCCAACGACGCTCACGGCATCCTGCGCTGGATCGAGGAAGCGCGCGACGCCTTGTTGACACCGTGAAGCGAGTCGCTTACGGGTCCAGTATCGCGACGTACGGCAGACCGCGGTAGCGCTGCTGGTAGTCGAGGCCGTAGCCGACTACGAACTCGTTCGGGATCTCGAAACCAACGTATTTGACCGGCACGTCGACGACGCGGGCATCGGGCTTGACCAGCAGCGCGCATACCTCGAGCGTCCGGGGGTTGCGGCCGCGGAGGCTGCGCAGCAGGTACCTGAGCGTCAGTCCGGTGTCGACGATGTCCTCCACGATCAGGACGTCCCGGCCCTGGATTGCGCTATCGAGGTCCTTCAGGATCCGCACCACGCCAGAGGACTTGGTCGCCGACCCGTACGAGGAGACGGCCATGAAATCAAGCTCGACCGAGACATCCATCTGGCGCATCAGGTCCGAGACGAACAGCACCGCGCCTTTCAGCACGCCGATCAGCACGAGATCCCGACCGGCATAGGCCTCAGTGAGCTCCGCTCCGAGCTCGCGGACGCGGCGGGTCAGATCCTCCTCGGATACCAGTACCCGTCCGATCGCGCTGTCGGTGCTCACGCGCGGTCCTGCCGCTGAGCTCTCCGGAGATTGTCTCGCAGCCTGGCCTTCAGCTCGTCGTCGCAAAACGCGGCCTCGATCGCGGTGCGAGTGATGTTGCGAAGCGCGTCCTCGCTTAGCCCCATGCGCTCGGCGCAGACCGCGTACTCCCCGCCAATGGTCGCGCCGAAGTACGGCGGGTCGTCGGAGCCGAGCGTCAGCTTGACCCCTGCATCGAGCAACCGCGGCAGCGGATGCTCTTCGTAGCTGCCGAAGACGCCCAGGACGACGTTGCTCGTCGGGCAGGTATCGAGCACGATCTCCCGAGCCGCAAGCTCCTTCACCAGCCCGGGATCCTCGATCGCCCGAACGCCGTGGTCGATCCGCGTGACCGGGAGCGTCAGCGCCGAGCGAACGCTCTCCGGCCCCGCCCACTCACCGGCGTGGACCGTGCAGCCAAGACCGGCCGAGGCGGCGATCGCATAGGGCTCGGCGAAGTCGGCGGCCGGAGTGGTCTCCTCGCCGGCCATCGAGAACCCCACCACGTATGGGTGCGGCCGGTCCGCTGCGTGGCGCGCAACTCGAAGAGCCTGCTCGACGCCGAAGTGCTTGACGGCCGAGATCAGGATGCGCCCCTCGATCTGGCAGTCGCGGCGGGCGTCGTCGATTCCCTGGGCGATTCCGTTCAGGTGCTCCTCGTCGGTCAGACCGACCAGACGCGCGTGGTCCGGCGATGCGGTCAGCTCGACGTAGATGGCGCCGTCGCGCGCACAGCTGCACAGATATTCGTAGGTGATGTCCCGATAGTCCTCGGCCGTGCGGATCACGCTTGCGGCCAGGTCATAGGTGCGCAGGAAATCGAGGAAGTCGGTAAACCGGAAGCGCCCGTCATTGCCGAGCATCCGGGCCGGAACTGGGAGGCCATTGCGTGTCGCCATGCGATGTACGAGCTCAGGGGGTGCGGTTCCCTCGAGGTGGACGTGCAACTCTGCCTTCGGGACGGTCTCCATCGGGCCGGATGTTTATCAGGCGCTCAGGGAAGCCGCCCGGCTCTCGCGTTCGGTCCTGAGCCGGGAACGTTCTGCTATGCCTCGGGAGGTGAGGATTCTGGTCACGGGCAGCTCGGGTCACCTCGGCGAGGCCCTGGTCCGCCGCCTCCGTGAGGACTCCCATGAGGTCGTGGGACTCGACGTCCTCGAGTCAGGGTCTACGGATGTGGTGGGATCGATTTCCGACCGGGCCTGCGTGCGAACGTGCATCTCCGGCGCCGATGCGGTGCTCCACGGCGCCACGCTCCACAAGCCCCACGTGCAATCGCACGAGCGTGCCGACTTCGTGCAGACGAACGTGATCGGCACCCTTCACCTGCTGGAGGAGGCAGCGGCGGCTGGGGTGAGCCGCTTCGTCTTCACCAGTACCACCAGTGCCTTTGGTCGCGCACTCTCGCCGGCCGGCGGAGCCCCGGCGGCCTGGATCACCGAGGACGTCGCGCCGGTCCCCCGCAATATCTACGGCGCCACCAAGACCGCGGCCGAGGATCTGTGCCAGCTGATCTGGCGAGACCACGGCCTGCCATGCCTGATCCTGCGCACGTCGCGGTTCTTCCCGGAGCCTGACGACCGCGACGAGGTCCGCAGCGCCTACGAGGACATGAACATCAAGGTCAACGAGCTGCTCTACCGCCGAGTCGATCTCGAGGACGTGGTCGCTGCGCACCAGCTCGCCTTGGAGCGAGCGCCGGAGATCGGGTTTGGCCGCTACGTCATCAGCGCCACGACGCCATTCACCCCAGAGGACCTGACCGCGATCCGCACGGACCTCCCGGCGGTCGTGCAGCGCGTCTGTCCGGGTTACGAGGTGCTCTACGCCGAGCGGGGCTGGAAGATGTTCCCGTCGATCGAGCGCGTGTACGTCAACGAGCGCGCGCGACGCGAGCTCGGGTGGTCGCCTCGGTATGACTTCGCCCACGCGGTTGAGAGCCTGAGTGAAGGCGTGGATCCGCGTAGCGCACTCGCGCGGGAGATCGGAGCCAAGGGCTACCACGCCGAGTCGACCGGCGTCTACACCGTGCGTTAGCGGCTCGTGCCCCGAGCCATGAATCCGCTGCGATTCGAGCGCCTAGCGGACTGACTCGAGTATCGGATCGGGGATTTCGGGGGCCGTGTCACCGACCGCATACGCGGCGCGCACCGCCTCCGCGGCGCTCTCGAAGCTGTCCTCGTCGCGCGCGTGAACTATGGCCAGCGGCCGCTCACCGGCTCCGACGCCCTCGCCCAGCGCCGCAACCTGGGTCAGGCCAACGCTGTGATCGACTTTGTCGGTCTCCCTCGCTCGCCCGCCGCCCAGCCTGATGATCGCGACGCCCACCGCGCGTCCGTCGATCGCGGTCACGATTCCAGCCTCCGACGGCGGCACCTCCCGGACAACGGCGGACCTTGGTAGGTGACTGTCAGGGTCCTCGACTAGATCCGAGGGCCCTCCGAGCTCAGCGACCATCGCGCTGAAGCGCTCGGCCGCGGCTCCGCTGTCGAGCGCGCGCTCAACTGCCGAGCGTGCACTGTCCGAAGACGATTCGACGCCCCCCAGGACCAGCAGCTCGCCGCTGAGGGCGACCGTAACCTCCCGGAGGCGCTCGTCGCTCGCCGCTCCCGTGAGGTGGTCGATCGACTCGCGAACCTCCACCGCATTGCCCGCGGTGCGACCGAGTACCTGATCCATGTCGGTCAGAAGGGCCACGGTCGGCAGGCCATTTCCTCCCGCAACCTCAACCAGTGCCTGTGCCAGCTCGCGGGCGTCGTCACGATCGCGGAACATCGCGCCCGATCCGACCTTCACGTCCATCACGAGCGCCTCGAGCCCCGCGGCGAGCTTCTTGGACAGGATCGAGGCGACGATCAACGGCAGCGACTCGACCGTCCCGGTGGCGTCACGGATCGCGTAGAGCCGGCGGTCGGCGGGCGCCAGCCGCGCGGTCTGTCCGACGATCGCGCACCCGACACGCCCCACGACCTCGCGCAGGCGATCGGGCTCGATGGCCACGTCGTAGCCCGGGATCGCCTCGAGCTTGTCGAGCGTCCCACCCGTATGCCCGAGCCCGCGGCCCGAGATCATTGGCACCGCTCCCCCGCACGCAGCGACGATCGGCGCCAGCAGCAGGCTCACCTTATCGCCGACCCCGCCCGTGGAGTGCTTGTCAAGGACGGGACCGCCGAGCTCAGCGCCGCTCCAATCGAGCACGGTGCCGGAATGCGTCATCGCACCCGTGAGAGCAACGCGCTCGGCCGCTGTCATCCCCCTCCAGACGATCGCCATCGCCAGCGCGCCGACCTGAGCGTCGGTCACGCTGCCGTCGGCGATCCCCGTGACGAGCTGCTGGATCTCGTCTTCTGAGAGCTCCTCCCCTCCCCGCTTTCGTCTGATGAGCTCAGCTGCGAGCATCGGCTCCGATCCGCTCGAGAAAGCGCAGCAGCAGGCGCGATAGATCATCCGCCGCGCGCTCGGCGTCGCGCAGGGTCTGTTCGTGGCTGAGCGGCTCGTCGCTCAGGCCCTCGGCGAAGTTGGTGATCACCGACACGGCCGCCACGCGCAGGCCACAGTGCCGAGCGACGATCGTCTCGTGGACGGTCGACATCCCGACGGCGTCCGCGCCGAGCACGCTGAAGGCGCGGATCTCCGCGGGGGTCTCGAAGGCCGGACCGCTCACCGCCAGGTACACGCCCTCTGAGAGAGCGATCTCGAGCTCCTGCGCCGCGTACTGGAGCTCGAGGCGAAGGGCGGGGTCGTAGGCGTCGCGCAGCGACGGGAATCGCGGGCCGAGCTCCGGATCGTTTGGACCGGTGAGCACGTTCACCCCCGACAGGTTGATGTGGTCGGTGATCGCCATCAGGCTGCCCGGACCCACGTCGCGCCGCAGCGATCCTGCGGCGTTGGTCAGCACGAGGATCTCGGCTCCCGCAGCCCGCAGTGCACGAACCGGTACGCGCAGGGCGTCGAGGTCGCCGCCCTCGTAGACGTGCGCCCGTCCCTGGAGCACTGTCACCGGCACGCCCGCGACCTGGCCGAGGATCGCCTGGCCGGCATGGCCCGCAACGGTCGGCTTCGGGAACCCGGGTAGTTCCTCGTAGCCGACAACCACCCGGTCTTCGACCGCATCGGCCACCGCCCCCAGACCTGAACCGAGCACTACGCCCACGCGCGGCGGCGCTCCCGCGCGTTCCGCGAGTACGGAGGCCGCCGCGTTCATGACTCGAGCTCCTCGCGACCGAACGACAGGGGGAGCAGCTCGGCGAGCGTTGTGGTCTGCGGCGTGTCCCCGGGTCGTCCGAGGTGTACTGGGGTTTCAGGGCTCCCGAACTCGGCCAGCCGCTGGCGGCATCCCCCGCACGGAGGGCAGTGCTCGAGCCGTTCGGCGACCACCGCGACGGCGGTGATCGCCGACTCTCCGGCCGCAACGAGCGCCCCAAGCGCCGAAGCCTCTGCGCACGCCCCCTGGGGATAGGCGGCGTTCTCGATGTTCGCCCCGGCATAGATCGCGCCGCTTCGCCCTCGCACTGCCGCGCCGACCTTGAATCCGGAGTAGGGCGCGTAGGCGTTGCGCATCGCGGCGTCGGCTGA
>CATPAX010000187.1 GCA_955652215.1 uncultured Solirubrobacteraceae bacterium
ACCGCCTCGCGAAAGTCCTCCGACGGGCACAACGCGAACCCCACCCGCAACCCGGCGAGCCCGTAGACCTTCGAGAAGGTCCGCAGCAGAACCAGGTTCTGGTAGCGGCGCAGCAGCTCAACGGACGCGTACGGGTCACCCAGAGCGAGGGCATATTCGCAGTACGCCTCATCGAGGATCACACACACATGCCCAGGGACCTTTTGTAGGAAAGCCTCCACCTGATCGAGGCCGACCGAGGTCGAGGTCGGATTGTTCGGGTTGCACAGGAGAACCAGGCGGGTGGCGGCCGTGACCTCCTCGGCGATCGCGTCCAGGTCGTGACGGGCTTCGCGATCCAGCGGCACCTGGATTGCCCTCGCATCGGCGCGCGCTCCGAGGAGCGGATAGACGCTGAACGCCGGCCATCCGAACACGACCTCGGCGCCGGGCTCGAGCAGCGCCTCGCCCGCGGCGAGCAGGATGTCGCACGAGCCGTTGCCGAGTGCGATCCGCTCCGGCGCGATCCCGTATCGGTCCGAGAGCGCGCTGCGCAGCGGCCAGTAGGAAGGATCGGAGTAACGATTGCTGCCGTCCATGACTGCGCGTGCCGCCTCCACCACCTCTGGCAGCGGCGCGAAGCTCGACTCGTTCGAGGCGAGCATTGCCATGCCGGCTCCCAGGTCATAGCCGGAGGCGACCGGATAGCTCGGTATCCCTCGGAGGCGGTCAGCGAACTCGATTGCCATGGCGTTTCATTGTGCCGAGTTCAGGTCCTCGCGTAGAACCCTGGCTTCCCCGAGGTACACATGCTGTGGCCGATGGTCCTCGGCCGCGTAGTAGTGGACCAGGGCACGGATGACGCGGGGCAGCGAGCCGGGAACGGGTACCTCGCGGGTGCACAGCAGCGGAACGCTGCTCAGACCGAGCTTCCGGGCCGCGACGGCAGGGAACTCGGCGTTGAGATCGTCGGTGAGCGTGAAGATGCAGCTGACCATCGACTCCGCGTCCAGGGAGTTGCGGGTCATCATCTCCCGTACGAGCTGCGTGGTGGCGCCAAGGATCGCACGGGCCTCGTTTGCCTCGACGCAATTAGCGCCGCGCAGCGCGAACAGCCGCATCGCCGCGGGATTCTGCCAGAGAGCCACTCAAGGGCCATTCACCTCGTAGACCTTGGCGCAGCCGAAACGGCGAACCGAAACCGTGATCGGTGCCAGGGCGGCAGAGAGATTTCCGGTCACCTGACAGTCGGAGAGCACGAACCGTGCGCCGCTCGCGTGCACCACCGAACGCGCCGCAGCCGGCGCGATCGATCCGTCGAACAGGTCCTGCACCACTTGAGCGCGAGGAATGCAGTCCGGCTCAGACCACAGGCAGTCGCCGACGAACGTCCTGCGTCCAGTGTCGCCGGGGATCACCGAGCCCAGATAGAACCGGCTCAGGACCCCTCCCGCGTCCCGATCGCGCGCGAGATATCGCAGCGCGCGCTGCTCGTCATGCGCGATGAAGTTGGCATTGCCGGGAGTCGGCGCCACCAGTCCGGCGGAATAGCCCAGCAGGTACACGGTGGCCGGCACCGTCGCAAGCGCCACTGCGGCTACGCCGAAGAGCCGCCTGCGGGGGTGGCGAGCGGCCCTCAACGAGCCGGCACCCTGCACCGCCAGGATCGCCAGCGGGACCGTCACGCCGTCGAACGCGTGAAGTGGCGTCGCGCTGAGCCCGGTCGCCGACAGGATGTAGATGGCGAGCGCTGCCGGGAGCCACAGACGGGTTACCAGCGGGAGGAAGCCCGACGGGCGGCGTCGGTACCCGAGAGCCGCGAACACGACGAGGGGACCGATCGCGAGAAGGATCGTCCAGATCGAGAACGCATGCTTGCTCGCATCGCGAGCAAGCTCCCAAGAGAGATCCATATGCCCGAGGACCAAGTAATAGAGCAGCGGCAGGGAAGTGACCACGACGGTGAGCGCGGGCAGGCGCACGGCGCGTGCAGTCAGCGGCTGGAGCTTTCCTGCGCTGCGCAGCCACATCACCAGCTCGACGCCAAGGATCAGCGCGATCAAGAGCTCGCCCTGCCAGGGATGAAGCAGTGAAGCAATCGCGCCGAGCAATCCCGGTAGCCACACCCGGCGCCCGCGGGCGCGCGCTCGGTCATACGAAATCAGCGCCATCAGCAGCAGCCCGACCGCAAGCAGTCCGAAGGTGTATCCCCACGAGAGGAACGTGAACTGAAGGTCCCCGACCACGCCGAAGGATCCGTAGACGACGCTGAACGAGCCATAGAAGATGGCCAGCACCAGTGCAGCGCGGCGCGGCCACTTCCCGGTCAGGCTGTCGCGCACGTACCGGCGCGTGCCGAAGAACACGCACAGCACAGCAACCGGCTTCCACGCGAGCAAGGCCATCCAGGGCGGGACACCCAGTGCGGCGAATCCTCCCGAGATCGCTACCGCCGGCTGGAAGTAGTCGGCCGGGGTCGAGCGCAGCACGAACAGGTTCGAGGCCAGCACGTGGTGGGCTGCGTCCTTGATCCACGCGAGGTACTGCATCTGGTCGACCAGGTAGATTCCGTCCGTGCCGGTCCACACCCGTCCGTGTGCGAGCACCTGCCATATGTCGAGCGCAAGGATCCACAGCGACAGGCAGGCCAAGACACCGAGGACGCCGACGTCGAATCCATCGATTCGCCGCCGGCGCGGTCGGGGCGCGGGCAGCACCGGAGTGGCTTTCGCCGAGCTTCGGAGCGGCTCGGCTACTTCCAGGTCTACTCGCATGCGGCCCGCGACGTTAACACGGCCGCAATAACGACACGCTGATTACGGGCACCCAGCGTTACGAGCGAGGAACAGGCTGGCTTGACAGTTTGCTCTGCAGGGCGTGCGAGGCCTGACCCACGGAGGAGCTCATCAGATTGATTCCTTCCGTCTGCAGTATCAGCCCCGTCATCGGGGCGAACGCGATCACCAGGTAGACGGTCAGCAGCACCGTCGCACGTCGCAGCCTCAGGCTGCTGCCGAGCGCCGCGAGTGGGAGCAGCCAGACGACGTACCAGGGGACGAGCCAAGCCAGGCTTGCGATCAGCGCGAAGGTTCCCCAGCCTGCCTGGGCGATCCAGTCTTTCTTGCGGCGCAGCAGGAGCGCGATCGTGATCACAAGTCCGACGCTCGCAGCGCGAAGCAATGCTGGAGCGCCTCCGCCAACGCCGATCAGCAGGCCGAACACGTTCGGGATGCTGAAGTCGGTCAGGAGGGTGCTCTGGTCCTGGAGATTTGGAATGGAGAATCCGAATAGGGCCACGCTCAGCGCCGCAAGTGGCAGCGCGGCGAGCACCGAGCCCACGATCAGTTCCTTACGGGCCACTCGGGTGCGCGCAGCTACGAGCAGGAACGGGAGCAGCAAGATCGCCGAGAACTTGACCGCGACCGCGAGCATCAGCACTGCGCCGGCCAGCCGGTACCGGCGCTCCAGGAGTAACAGGATCGCCCCGATCGCCGGCACGAGCATGAAGAAGTCGTTATGGAAGCCGGCCATCGCGTAGATCAGGTAGATCGGGTTGAGCGCGACGAACACGATCGCGTACCGCGGGTCGCGGCCGAGCCGGCGGGCGCACTGCCAGACGAGCCCGATGAACGCCAGGCTGGCGAACATCGTGATCACCTTCAGGATCCAGTAGGCAACCGACAGCGGCAGGAACGCAAGTGGGTAGGTCGCGGCCGTGAACAGCGGCCCGTACGGGCTGTGCAGGTTGTGCCACGAGGCGAACCGGTAGACAGGATCGTGGAGCTCCTGTCCGATCACATGTGTGTACGGGTTGAGCTGATGCAAAGCTCCGAGGCGGGCGTAGCCCAGGTAGTTGAATAGGTCGCTCAGCTGCAGCGGGGGACTCATCAGGATGATCGCGTGCAGCGCCACAACGGAAATCACGATCGCTCGCGTTGACAGCGTACGCACGGACGCGATCAGCACGAGATAGGCGAGCAGCATCAGGATCACCACGAAGCTGAAGCCGAAGCTGAGCGGGCGGGCGTCATGCAGGAGGCGCCCGAGCAGCGTGTGCAGCGGACCGGCTTCCCAGGCGGGGAGGTTCAGACTGCTCCGTGGCACGAGGATCGATGGGCCGGAGCGCGCGAACAGGACCACGGCGATGCTGCCGATCAGGAGCCATCCCACTGCGAGCCGGGCGTACAGGGGGCGAGCGCGGACCCGCAGTCGCGGGAGCGTGAACCGCCTGGCGCCGACCCCGAGTCCGGGCAGCGTCAGGGTGCCTTCCGACTGGCTCGCGCCGGCGCCCGCGCCGAGGACCGGTGCGCTCGCCAGGGCCAGCGGCGTGTCGAATTGCCCCGGATCGTGTGGCATTACGGAAATAGTGCCCGGTCGATGATCGGGGTTTCGAGGCGGTCAGGTTGGAATTCGGTTAAGAGACTCGGACCCGACGCTGAGCCGAGCAGCTCCTGCGATCGGGCTGGCCGCTGGGATCGCGAGCGCCTGGTCCTAACATCCGCCGCCGTGAGCGCTGGCACCTTCGCCGCGGAGTCACGCAGCCCTCAGGCGAGCACGCGACGCCACTCGCTCGCGGATAACCCCGCGGCGGCCTGTGTGCTTGCGCTGAGCGCACTCGCGGCGATCCTCCGGTTCTGGGGTATCGGCCATCAGGGGTTCTGGTTCGACGAGGCCAACACTGCGCAGCTTGTGCACTTCTCTCCCGGGAAGATGCTCGGCCTGATCCCGCAGTCGGAGTCAACGCCACCGCTCTACTACTGCGTGGCGTGGGTGTGGGTGCGCATCTTCGGTTTTGGCGAGGCGGCTCTGCGCTCGCTCTCGGCGCTGGCGGGGGTCGCTGTGGTCCCGGTCATGTACGGCGCGGGGACGAAGCTGATATCTCGGCGCGCCGGCGCGGTCGCCGCGGCGCTCGCCGCCTGTAACCCGTTGCTGATCTGGTACTCGCAGGAGGCCCGCGCTTACTCGCTGCTGGTGCTGCTGTCTTGCCTCGCGCTGCTCGCGTTCGCCTACGCGCTCGAGGCACCCTCGGCGCGGCGCGTGGCCGCCTGGGTCCTCTGCTGCGCGCTTGCGCTTGGCACCCACTACTACACCATCCTCGTGATCGCGCCCGAGGCGCTCTGGCTCCTCGTTGTCCACCGCCGCCAGCGTCCGGTCCAGGTCGGCGTGGGGATGGTGGGGCTGGTGGGCCTGGCGCTGGTGCCGCTCGCGCTGTCTCAGAGCGCCACGGGAAGAGCCAACTGGATCGCCACGGCTGCTCTCGGAAGGCGACTGAGCCAGGTCGCTCCCCAATTTCTGACCGGATTTCAGCTGCCTGCTCAGTCGGTGCTGGTGCCACTTGCAGGCGTGCTGGCGGCCCTAGGCTTGGTGCTAATGGTGTGGCTCGAGGACGAGCGCTCGCGGCGCCGGGCGTTGGGCGTAGCAGCGCTCGCGCTCGCCGGGCTGCTCCTGAACCTGGCCCTGATCGCCGGCGGCATCGACGACCTGATCACGCGCAACCTCCTGGCGCTATGGCCTCCCGCGGCGCTCGCGGTGTCCGCCGGCCTGGGGGGCACCCGAGCTCGCCTGCTGGGGCAGGCGGCGACCATCGGGCTGTGCGCAGTCGGGGTCTTCAGCGCGGTGGCGGTGAAGCACGTTCGCAACTACCAGCGTCCGGACTGGCGCGGCGTCGCCCGCCTGCTGAGCGCGCCGCGGTCACCAGGACCCCGCGCGATCCTCGTCCAGCACTACAGGGACCTGCTGCCAATGACGCTGTACCTCCCGGGCTTGCGATTCGTGCGTTACGGCGGAGCACGGATCCAGGAGCTCGACATCGTGTCATTCAGCTCACCGCCGAGCGGGGGGTTCTGCTGGTGGGGGTCGGCGTGCAACCTGTGGCCGTCGGTGATGCAGGCCAGCTATCGGTTACCCCGCTTCCACGAGGCCTCTCGCGAGAGGGTCTACCAGTTCACCGTGCTGCGGCTGGTGGCCGACCGTCCGCAGCTGGTTACGCTCCGTGAGCTCGGCCGTGCGCTCGAAACCACCAGCATCAGAAACGACGAGCTGCTGGTGCAGCGGTAGTCACTGGGGACACATGGAGACGAACGATGGCGTTTCCGGATACACCAGCGCAACGGCAAACGCCACCTTTCGGTCAGCCAGGGATGTTTGCCCGCAGCAGCGCCACCTCATCCTCGCCCAGACGCCTGAACTTCCCAGGCTTCAGGTCACCGATGCTGAGCGGTCCGATGGTCACACGCGAAAGACTGATCACCGGATGGCCCACCGCCTCGCACATGCGCTTGACCTGGCGCTTGCGGCCCTCGTGGATCGTGAGCTCCAGCTCTCCGGGCGCAAGGCGACGCACGAGTGCGGGCGCGGTGATCCCGTCCTCGAGCTCGATGCCGCCCCGCAGCGCCTTGATAGCGCTGTCCCTGACGGGCGGATGGGCAACGCGAGCCCGGTAGGTCTTCGGGACCTCGAAGCGGGGATGCGTGAGGATGTGGGCGAGCTCGCCGTCGTCTGTGAGCAGGATCAGCCCGGTGGTGTCAATGTCGAGCCGCCCCACGGGGTAAAGACGCCTGTCCTCACCGATGAGGTCGACGACCGTGGGGCGCCGCTGCGGATCGCTCGCGGTCGAGACAACGCCCATCGGCTTGTGAAGCGCGTACACGATCCGCTGCGGTGGTGCCTGGACCACCACGCCGTCGACCGACACCGCGTCCGAAACGTCCACCGCGCGAGCTGGGTCGGTGACGACACTCCCTGCGATCGCGACCCGGCCGCCGCGCACGAGGTCCTCGGCGCCTCTGCGCGATGCGACTCCGGCATGAGCAAGGAATTTCGCGAGGCGCATCGGCTGCCACCATAGTCAGCGATGAACCTCGATCTGCTTGCGCGAACGCTCGGGGATCTCGGGCAGCCCACGTTCCGGGAACGCCAGGTGTGGCAATGGACGGCGCAGGGCGCGGCCGGATTCGACACGATGACGAACCTGCCGCGAGCGGTCCGTGCCGAGCTGACCGATGCAGTGCCGTTCTCAACGCTGACGTTGGAGCGGCAGGCACGCTCGCGCGACGGCACCGTGAAGGCCCTGTTTCACACCCACGACGGCCGCCCCGTCGAGGCGGTCCTGATGACCTATAACGATGGCCGTCGGTCCCTGTGTCTGTCCTCTCAGTCGGGGTGCCCGCTCACCTGCACCTTCTGCGCCACGGGACAGATGCGCTTCGCCCGCAACCTGACTGCGTCCGAGATCCTCGATCAGGCGCTTCACTTTCGCCGCGGAGCCGGGGCCGGGACCCCGCAGCGCGTCGATCACGCGGTGTTCATGGGGATGGGGGAGCCGATGATGAATCTCGAGAACGTGCTCGAGGCGTGTGAGCGACTCCCCGACCTGGGAATCACCCATCGCCGGACTGCGATCTCCACCGTCGGCTGGATTCCCGGGATCGAGCGACTGCGCGAGAGCACGATGCCGCTGAGGCTTGCGCTCTCGCTTCACGCTGCCGACGAAGCACTGCGCTCGGAGCTGATGCCGGTCAACGACCGCTATCCCCTGTCTGACGTGCTCGAAGCTTGCCGGTCTTACTACGCGCGCAAGCGCCGCAGGGTGTTCATCGAGTACGTGATGCTCGCGGGCGTCAATGACTCCCACGTCCAGGCCGATCAGCTGGCTGACGTCCTCGATCATCGCGTCTTCAAGGTCAACCTGATCCCCTACAACCCGACCGATTCGCCCTACGAGGGATCTTCTCGCAAGGCGATCGATGCGTTCAAGGCGCAGCTCGAGCGTCGTGGGCTGAGCGCAACGGTGCGCCTGACCCGCGGGCGGGACATCGATGCTGCCTGCGGGCAGCTTGCGGCGCGCGCGTAGGTCCATCGCTGTCGTGGCCTCCGGTGGCGTGTCGAGCCCCTCTACCTGGGCGCTTCGCTTCGGTGCCCAGCTGCTTGCGGGACCGCCGGCGCGCGACGCCGTCGAGGTGGCGGAGCGGCTGCTGGCGATCCAAGCCCAGGACCCCCGGGGAGCGCGGCTCGCGGTCAGGGCCCGCAGCGCGGGACTTACCGCGGCTGATGTCGACCGCGGGTGCAATGACCGCTCGTTGCTGATCAGCTGGCTCAACCGCGGGACGCTTCACCTGATCCGCAGCGAGGACTATCAGCTGCTGCACGCGCTGAGCACGCCTCAGCTTGCCAGCGCCAGCGCGCGGCGCCTGTCGCAGGAGGGAGTCTCGCCGGCCGCAGCGCAGCGGGCGGTTGCAGTGATCTGTGCTTCGCTGGCGAGCGAAGGACCGCTCACCCGCGAGGAGCTCCGGGACCGCGTCGCCCAGGCTGGAGTGCGGACCGAAGGCCAGGCGCTGGTGCACATCCTGTTCCGTGCGACTCTGCTGGGCCTTGTGGTCCGCGGGCCGATGGTCCGCGGGCGGCACGCCTACGTGCTGGTCGACGACTGGCTCGGCAAGCCGCGTCCCGTGGAGCGCGGCGCGGCATTGGCAGAGCTTGCGCGCCGGTACCTTCGTGGCCATGGACCGGCAAACGACCGGGACCTGGCGAAGTGGGCCGGGATCACCCTGAGGGATGCCCGCGCCGGGATCTCGGCGATCAGCTCGGAGCTCCAGACCCGCGAGGACGGCCTTGTAGACCTGAAGCGGCGCGCCGGCGGTGCGGGACTCCCGAACCCTCGCCTTCTCGGCGCCTTTGATCCGGTCCTGCACGGCTGGACGTCGCGCCAGGACGTTCTCGGCTCGTATGAGCCGCTGGTCGTCTCAGGCGGGCTGTTCAGGCCGTTCGTCCTGATCCGCGGACGAGCCGCCGGACTCTGGACGCTCTCGCGCGAGGGCACGGTCGCGCTTCCTGACCCCGCCGCGATCCCGCACGGTGACGCTTCAGCGCTTCAACGCGACGCCCGCGATGTCGAACGCTTCCTTAACCCAGCGCGTACGTGAGACCGTCGAGGCTGGTTATCGCCTGCTCGTTCCCACTGACGGTGGGTATGGTACCAACGGTCATTGTGCCGTCTGAATCGACTTGAACGATCCCGAGGTTGTTGAACTTGAGCGCGGCGGGCATGAACACGAGCTGGTCCGGTCTGAATTGCGCGGGCAGTACGGCGAACACGCCAGGGGAGGTCCCGGTAGTACTCGTGATCTCGCCGCGGAGATGGACGATTCCCTGAGCGTCAACCGCGACCGCAGGGACCCGCGCGCCGCCCGACGGGTAGTTGCCCGTCCAGTTATTGATGAGTGTCAATGGAGTCCAGTTGAGCGGAGGCAGCGCGTTGGCCGTGCCCGCCGTGGTCGCGGTCCCGGCCGTCATCGCAGTGTCAGCGATGCTCGCATGTGTCGCATTGACGGCGGCGGGCACCTGCCCCAGGCGGCTGAGGTTGATCTGAGCGCCGGTAAGAGTGTGACTGCGAAGGCGGTTACCAGACAGCGTGCCCTTCTTGATCAGCTTGTCGCCACTGACGAGCTGGCTCGCCGCGACAGCGGTGCCGCCCATCGAGATGACGAGTGCTATGAGTGCCACCGCCATCGCGGGCGAGGGACGATGCTTGAAGATCCTGTTCATTTACAGCGAACCCTTCTCGATCTGCGGTTTGCGTGAGTTATCGGCGGCAGACGTCGTTTCTTGAGCTGATGAGCAACGGCTCTCATCTTCGGTGCAGAGACCGATGTAATAAGACCCGGGTGCCAGACCGCTCACCACGCCGCTCACCGTGGCGGGTATCCGCAATCCTGCGGGCGCCGCAGGGAGATCGACATCTCCTAGACGAAAGGGCTTCGCCCGTCGTTCGGCCACGGACCCTACAACGTTTAGTGCCGGTCTCAGGCCTGAGCGCGCGCCTCCCCGGCCGCGAGCAGCCGCTCACGGAGGTCCGCCTCGACCTCCGGAGACGGCTCGAACTCGCTTGCAGCCGGCAGCTCCTCGAGCGAGCGCAGCCCGAACAGGCGCAGGAACAGCTCGGTCGTGCGGTACTGGATCGCCCCAAATGGTGAGCGTCCCGCTTCCTCGATCATCCCCCGCTCGAGCAGCGTCGCCGCCGCCGACTCCGCCGACACCCCA
>CATPAX010000188.1 GCA_955652215.1 uncultured Solirubrobacteraceae bacterium
CCGATGGTCCGGGCGCGCCTTTGATGGCCAGCGTGCCTTCAATAATCCACGCTTCGGGTCGGGTGGCCTCTTCGGGGTGGACCGGTGCCCCCGGCTCAGTCCCCTGCTCGCCTTTGACGACGCGTTGTTCAGCTCCGAGCGCCCTTTCGGCTTCGCCCGCCTGGTCTGTCCCCACTGGGCTCTCGGCTACGATCGTCTGCTCAGCCACTGGCGGGCGTGCGATCGTCAGTGCGTCCAGAGCCTCCGCCACGGCCGCGGTGGCTGCCGCGGCCGCTTCCTCTTCGCCCATGATCGCGGCGAATTCGACGTTGACCGTGCCGAGCTCGCTCTCGAGTCCCTCACGCTGAGCATGTCTGCGGACCCGCTCCCGGACCTGATCCGCCAATGCCTGCAGCGGCACCATTCCTGCCACCAGACACAGATCGACGGCGTACCGCTCGTCCCCCTCCGCCGTTACCGACACGCCCCTCAGGTATTCCGGCGGGTCGGCCACGACACGCAATCCCTGCGGTCCGGGGTCGGTCCCGAGCACGTTCGGGATCTCGGACGCGGCGAGCAACGCCAGCCGCGCTAGGCCCAAGCGGGCTGAGCCGGGCGCCATCGTCGGCGCACGCGAGGAGGAACCCATCAGCGAGAGCTATTGCACGCGGGGCGACTCGTCAGGGAGGTCGTCGCCTGGGAAGTACAGGTCGTTGACGCTCACGTTGACCTCGGTGACCGAGAGGCCCGTGATGCCCTCGATCCGCTTGATCACGTTATCGCGAACCGCCTGCGAGACCCGAGGTATCGACTCTCCGTACTCGATCACCACGGTCAGATCGACCGCCGCCTCACGCTCGCCTACCTCAACTGTAACGCCCTGGCTACGCTCGTCGCCGACCCCGACCCGCTGCGTGACGCCGGCCAGTGCCCGGGCCACGCCGCCGCCCAGTTCGTGCACTCCGCGGACCTCGCGGGCCGCCATGCCGGCGACCTTGGTGACCACAGTATCGGCGATCGAGGTGTGACCGCGCTCAGTCTGAAGGGGTCCGTCCGCCTGGGACGTGTCGGATCCCTTGACGACAGCCTGACCGACTGCTGCGGTGCGCTCGCTGCTGGTACTCGTCTCTGCCATCGGATACCTCCATCGAAAGGAACGTCCTGCTCTAGAGGGGTATGACTGGCGGTGCCCGAAAAAGTTCCGCAGCGGACATTGCTCGAACGGTCAGCCGTCGTCGATCAGGCCCACAAGCGGCCCGAGAAGCCTCCGTGATCGTCGCGAGACGCCGGGGAGCGCAAGCAGCCGATGCGTCGGGGGCGCCCCGTCCTTCAGGCGGTGCAGCTGCTCGAGGGCGGTGGGTCGCCAGCGTTCGTCGATCACCTCGCACGGCTCCTCGCCGGCGATCGCCGGGGGGGCGAGCTGCAGATGCTCGGCCCATAGGCGCAGGCGTGTGTCGCGTATGAGCGCCGCGTCATCGGTCACGACGTTCATCTCGGTGTCATTCAGAAGCGAATGCGCATTGAGGTTCGCCGAACCGATGGTCATCCAGCGGTCGTCGACGATCCCCACCTTGGCATGAACGTAGAGCGGGTCGTCGCGTTCGCCGCTCAGCGAACGGATCGTGGCGGCCAGGAATCGGCCGTTCTCGCCATCGGCCGCGGCGAGGACGGCCAGCTGGCCGCTGGTGTCGTCTTGGCCGTTGTTTGCCTTGCCCGGGAGCAGGATCACGATCCGGAACTCGTCGCACGGCGGAGAGCGCAACTTGTCGCTGA
Organism: uncultured Solirubrobacteraceae bacterium; assembly: GCA_955652215.1. The sequence continues at coordinate 1,753 of CATPAX010000188.1, forward strand.
GGTGCGCGACGATCTCCGGCGACCACAGGAACTGGTTCTCGAGATAGATGAAGCGCCGCGCCTGACGGATTGCGCGCACGTAGCTCTCGAGGATTCGAAACTCGCCGTGTGGCACAGCTTCGTACATTCCGTTGGAGATCGTGCGCACCACCTGGATTCGAGTCTCGCCTGCGCTGGATGACGGTGCAGGGCGCTCGAGTTGCTCGCCGGTCAGCTCCCGCCAACGCAGGGCGAAGTGATCGTGCACGTCGCTGACGGCTGGTCCCTGGATTCTGGTGCCGACGTCATGCCATCCCAGACGGCGGCGCGCGGGATGCTCGCTGCGGTCAAATCGGTCGCCGGCGAGGTCGGTTATGTCGATGCCGTTGACGAACGCGACCTGGCCGTCGACGACGATGATCTTCTCGTGATGGCAGTGGAATGGATGCTCCCGCGGGTCGGGCTCGCACCGGATCTTCGTACCCCGGGTTAACCGGCGCACCGTGCGCTGAACCTCGTCGCGGGTGGGATGAAATGCGGGCAGGGGAGCACCAGCCCACACCAGCACCCGGACGTCGAGCCGCTCGGCGGCCTGCGCGAGCAACTGCCCGATGACAAGTGGCTGGTCGCCACGAACGAGCTCGAAGTGCGGAGCCACGTGCCACCCGCCGATGTGAATGAAGTCCCGAGCCCCCTCGATCGCTTGGGCGATCGCCTCGAAAGCCTGCTCGCCATCGATCAGCACCTCCAGCGAGCAGCCTTCGCGGGGAGCAGGATCGCCGCCCGCCCACATCCGATCACCGGGCGGGTCGAGCGCGTCAGAGTGCCCGAGGCGACGCAGACGCGACCAGTGCTTGAGCCTGACTGCGCCCTCGATGCCGGCGCCGACGATCGAATCGGCACGGGAGGCAATTCGGGCAGAGGCGTTGGACATTGGCTCACATGGTCCCCGATAGCGCGCTTGGGCAACCGCGAGCCCGGCGAGCGATGGACGGCGGTCGGGGCAGGCTGGCCAGTAGGACGATCCAGCAGATCCGGGGTGCCATACTCGGAGGGGATGAGCGTCACGTGCTCGCATCTGGACAGCATCGAGCTGATCGAGCTGCCAGACGAGATCGCAGGGTGCGAGGATTGCCTGGCGATCGGGGGCAGGTGGATGCACCTGCGTATGTGTCAATCCTGCGGCAAGATCGGGTGCTGCGATAGCTCACCCAATCGTCATGCCTCCGCTCATGCGAAGACCTCGGGACACCCGATCGTCCGCTCCGCCGAGCGTGGCGAGGATTGGAGCTGGTGCTACATCGACAACGTCGCGTTCATCGTCAGCGAATGACGTTGCCCGAGCTCCATCTGCGTGAGTGGCGCGCCACTCGAGACACGCTGCATCTCTATTGCCAGATCGTCGGCAAGATTCGCCTGGCTACCACGGCACCACGCAACCATTGGTGGAACGTGCCTCTGTATGTCGACGTTCGCGGTCTCACCACTCGGCGCATGCATCATCGGGGGACAACGTTCGAGATCGCATTCGACTTCGTCGATCACGCATTGTTGATCCTGACCTCCGACGGTCGGAGCAAGTCGCTGGAGCTGGCGGAGGGGCTGTCGGTAGCGGAGTTCGACGCCGGCGTCCACCGGATGCTCCGTGAACTGGGGATCGATGTCGAGATCAACGAGGAGCCGTTCGGCGTTCCGATGAAGACTCCATTCCGGCGCGACACCGAGCACGCCTCCTGGGACGGCGATGCAATCGTGCGCTTCGGCCAGATCCTCGACTGGTCCGACTCGGTGTTCGAGGAGTTCAGCGGATGGTTCAACGGCAAGACCAGCCCCGTTCACCTCTTCTGGCACAGCCTCGATCTTGCCGTCACACGCTTCTCGGGCCGGCCCGGACCGCAAATCGACGCCGACCGAGTAACGCAGGAGGCCTACTCCCAGGAAGTCATCTCGTTCGGATTCTGGGCAGGCGACGACAACGTCGGCGATGCCGCCTACTACTCCTACACCGCGCCAGAGCCCGAGGGACTTCGCGAACAGTCATTGACAGCCGGGCGGTGGATCGAGGCGGGGTCCGGTGCGATGGCCGTTCTCCCCTACGAGACCGTCCGCAGCGCCGCCGACCCGCGCACCACACTGCTCGCGTTCTGCCAGAGCGCGTACGAGGCGGGTGCACACCTCGCCGGCTGGGACATCGCCGGCTTCGAGTCGACGTGGTGCCCGACCCCGAGCCAGCTCCAGGAGCTTCAGGCCGGTGCTCGCGCCGCCCTGGGGCGGACGGCGCTGCGGTCCTGAGGCTCGCGCGGCGAGCCGGATTCCTCGCCGTCTATTCGGCGCGCTGCAGGTAAGCAAGCACAGCGAGCACACGCCGGTGATCGGTCGTCGAGTGCGGCAGGTCGAGCTTGGACATGATGCTCTGGATGTGCTTCTCTACGGCACCGACCGTCAGCACGAGTGACTGGGCGATGCCGGCGTTTGACCGGCCTTCCGCCATCAGCGCGATGACCTCCCGCTCCCTTGGCGTGAGCCGCTCGAGCGGGCCATCACGACGGCGGCGTGAGAACAGCTGGGCGACGACG
>CATPAX010000189.1 GCA_955652215.1 uncultured Solirubrobacteraceae bacterium
CATTGGAGAGATTGCGGCTGGCAATCCAGTTGGGGTAATGACGCAGACGGTCCTCGACCGACTTGTCGTAGACAAGCGTGTTGTAGATGAACGACCTTGTGCGAAGCCCGGGCTCGAGCGCCGCCGAGACGCCCTCGGCAGCCTTCCGGCGGGCATCACGGTCGGGCGATTGCAGCAGGCTCAGGGCGACCTCGAGCGACTGCTCCTCGTCGTCGAGGCTCACCCGCAGGGCCGCAACGAGCTCGCCGAACAGTCGACCCCACGCGCTCTGACTCGAAATCGACTTCTCGGAGAGGAGCTTCTCCTCGGTCTCGGAGAGCAGGTGGGGGCGGTAGCGGCGGGCGCTGCGTAGGTGGTGGCGGCAGAACTCGAGCTCCGGGGAAGCGAGCAGCTCATCAGCCCGCTGGTCGTCGAGCGCGGCCCACTCGAGCTCGAAGAACAGGATCTTCGTCTCGGTCTCCGTCGCGCGCTCCTGCATATGCTGGAGCAGCGCGCCGCGAGCGGGGTCGGCGGTATCGGTCGCGAACTGCAGCGAGGCGTAGGAGGCGGCCCGGCCCACCAGGTCGTTGATGTCCTCGAGCTCGTGCATCGCGCTCGCGAGCCCATGAGCATCGACCTCCGCAAGCTTGCCCGCGTACTTGCCGGCGAATTCGCAGGCGCGTTCGGTCGCCTGCTCGAGCATCCGCTCGACGGCGGATTCGTCCTCGCCGCCGATCAGCGGGGAGAGGTCCCACTCAGTCGCGAGCAGTTCCGGGTCCGCGAGGTTCTCGGTCACGGCTGACATGGCAACTGAGGTTATCCCTCACGGACACCCGCCCGGATTAAGCATTCCTGACAGCCCGAACACGGACACTCGGCGTCCCGCGGCGAGGTAGGAGAACAGCAGATGGGCGTTCGAATCCGAGATGGTCCAGCTGCCCTCCGGCGAGAAAGCCAGCCTGTGCGGGTCCCAGAAGTTCCTGGTCGGCGTGGCGATCAGATAGCGGAACTGCCCGGCGCTGACAGCGCGCCGAAACTCCTGGCAGCTGTTGATCGGGATGAACGAGCCGTGTGGGCCGTAGCGGGCGATGTACTGCACCCGGTTCGAGTCATCCTTGCCCATCATCGGATAGGAGAAGAACTCGCCGTAGGTGCCGACCAGACCGATGCGGGCATCCCGGATCCCACGGAAGTAGTCCCACACCCGCGCTAGCTCAGACGTCTTGGGCTTCGGCCCGTACCAACGACGGAGGTAGCGCTGCTCCCATGGGTACCCGGCGGCCGCGCTCGCGCCCAGCAGAATCACGGCGCCTGTGACGAGCGCGATCCGGCTCGCGCGCCATCGCTTGAGCGCAAGCGGCGCCCACACCACAGCCATTCCCAACGCCAGGATCACCACACCGAAGACGATCGCGGCTCGGTAGTGCTGGTGAGGCCACAGGCTTGCCCGGTCTGCGGTTGCCGCGAAGGCAGCAACGAGTCCGGCGCCCATGGCGCTCTGCACCGCCGATCGCCCGTGGAGGAGCGGAGCCAGCGGCATCACGGCGAACCCAAGCACCAGCGCCGGCAGGGCGAAGCGGAGATTGAACGCGAACGCAATCGGATGGCCCTCCGGGCCCGCGGCCCCGTTCGGTGTCAGGAGATATGCGACCAATCCTGTGAGCGCCACCACCGCGAGCATCCGGACCATGCGTCCCGCTCCCGGCAGGAGGCATAGGAGCGGGCCGAGCACCGCGGCGGCGAGCAACACGAACCACCATCGGCCAAGCTGTGAGGAGATCCCCGAAACGAAGTATTTGTCCCAGAACCGCGCGCTCGTGAGGTAGTGGGCGACCGAGAACGTCGCCGATTGCTGAAGCGGCGGCGAGGGCGTTGGCAACACCCCCAGGCTGCTCCACGGCAGCGGGTTGCCGACTGCGATCAGGTTGCGCAGGTACCAGAACCCGCCCCCGAGGGCGAGTGGCCCGAACCAGAGCCCCGCCTGGCGGGCCCGAGCACCGCGGGGGCCGAGCACCAGCACCCCGACGCAGAGAGCCGCGACGGGCACCAGGAACGTCAGCTTCACCGATATCGCCAGGCCCGCGGAGATCCCCGCGAGCCCGATCGCTGCGCGGTGATCCTCGCCGCGGAGGAGCAGGGCAGCGGCGCCGAGCAGGAAGAACACGCCGAGGATGTCGACGTCCGCGCTGCCGGCCTGCGAGAAGAACAGCATCGGAGTCACCAGGATCACGGCGACTGCCCAGGTCGATGTCATGCCTACTCCCCGCCACTGGCCGATGCACCACGCCGCCAGCAGCGAAAGCCCCATCCACAGGAGGTTCAGCGCCGGCGAGACCGTGTCGTGGCCGAACAGCACCATCCCGAGTCCATGGAAGAGCTCGCCCGTTGCGGGATAGAACGCGATCAGGAACTCGAGGTCGTAGTGAAGCTGGGTGACGTGCCCGGTCTGAGCGAACCCCGCGGCCCATGGCAGGTGGTACCAGAGCGAATCGAACGTGTGGATCCCGAGGTCGTAGGCCTGAAGGGTGGGGGAGGCCCACTCGGCGGCGACCGTCGCTGTGGCTAGGACGGCGACCGTGGCGAGCACTCGTGTCCTTGCATCCGTCTCTTCCGGCGCACCGCGCAAGGCGACGGGTCTCCTCCGCACCGCGGTCCCGACCCCTACCGCAACGCTCGCGAGCACGATCGGCACCAGCCTGAACAGGCCGACCGCGCCCAGCACCTCGAGGATTCCGACCAGCATCGCCACGGCGGTCAGTGATTGCGCCAGGCATGCCAGTGCGCCGCTCCAGGCATCGAAGTAGCGCCGGCGCAGCGCGCCTGCGCCCAGCAGCAGCGAGCCGCAGATCAGCAGCAGCGAGAGCACCGCTAACGCGTAGCGCGCTACGCCCCCGCTCATCCGCGCGGCTCAGCAGAGCGAAAACGCGGCTCGGCTACGCTTGCGCTGCATCCCATGCGAGCGTCAAGACTAGGTGCTGCGCTGGCGTCGCTGGTGGTGATCACCGGATGCGGCTCCAGCAGCCCGACCCATAATCCCGACCCCGGCGCGCTTCCGTTGGTCAAGGGAGCGACGGTCGTCGCCCGCTACCGCCAGTGCGATCCGGGCGCAAACGCGTACTGCGCGATCGAGCTGGTCGTGGTCGACACTCGCTACCACAGCTCGATGGACCTCCTTCAGAGCGAGAAGCATTGGCTGAAAAGTCACCACTGGACCGGAACCGGTGGCGACGCAAGCCAGGAGCGCGCCGCGGACTCCCCCGGCCACAAGCTCCGCGTGACCTACGCCACGGCGCAGGATGAGCTGCTCGACAACGACCTCGGCTGGATCCAGCGGCCGCGCGCGATCGCGCTCGCGCTCTCCAAGACGGTGTTCAACCGCACCTCGGCCCTGGCCGTGATGCTCGAGCCCGGAATTTCCTAGGAGGTGCTCTCCGCGACGGAGTCGCGGTCTCCGAGTTGGTCGACGACCAGGCGCCGATCGGGACCGACGCTCAGCGCGCTTCGGCCGGCCAAGAGGTCTCGAAGGTCCGCTCCCACGAGCTCCGCGCGCCACCCCGACAGCGTCCTGACGTGTGGGTCCGGCTCGCCACGGCGCGACGCCGTGACGATTGATTCGAGCTCGCTGCGCGAGGCGATCAGCTCGTAGGCCAGGCCCGCATCGGCAGCGCGAGCGCGGAGCAGCGCCTCGGCAAGCACGATCAACGGCCCGTCGGCAGGATCCGAGCGCCAGCGAGCCTCCTCGCGCGGGATCGGGTTCGAGTGCAGTCCGGCGGCGATTGTCTCGAGGATCGCCTCCCCTCGGCGCCGAACCGTGGACGGGTGAAGGCCCCGGATCGGCCCGAACTCCGCCGGCGTCGACGGCTGGCGCTTGGCGAGCTCGACCAGCGGCGGGTCGCCCAGCACCGATCCGACCGGGCGGTCCTCCCTCGAAGCCACCTGCTCGCGCCATGCGCCCAGCTCGCGGGCGACCGCGCGCGAGCGCGGATCGAGCTGGTTGACCCTCGGAAGCCGCTCCCAGGCGGTCCAAGGGTCCCGCTCGTCGGTTGCGGATTCGAGTCTTCTGCACTCCTCGCGGGCCCATTCGAGGCGACCGCTTTCCGTCAGCCGCTGCTGGATCTCGTCGGCCAGCGCCAGCAGGTGAGCCACGTCCTCCGCGGCATAGGTGAGTTGCTCGGCCGTCAGCGGCCGGGCGTCCCAGCGCGTGTAGCTGGCGGTCTTACCGACGCGCAGGCCCAGGATCGCGCCGAGCAGATTGCCATACCCCGCCTGGGCGCTGGCGCCGGTGAAGCCCGCGGCGGCCTGGGTGTCGAACAGGTTGTTGATCTCCGTGTCCCATGCCCGGCGCAGGATCGCTACGTCCTGACGTCCTGCGTGCAAGATCACCTCGATCGCCGGATCGCCGAGCAGCTCGGCCACCGGCGCCGGATCGATACGGTCGAGCGCGTCGAGTACAAGGATCCGCGTGCCGTCATTGGCTCCCGGATCATCGACCACGATCTGCACCAGGCAGAGTAGCGCCCGGTATCGGCCTTCGGACATGAATTCGGTGTCGATCCCGATCCGTCCCGCGCTGCGCGCCGCCTCCGCCGCAGCTTTCACGTCCTGCGACGTGGCGAGCCCCCGGTTATCCATTGCGCCACAGTAGCCGAGTAGCGCTGCAAATTCGCAGGTTCGAAGCTCGCAGGTTCGCCGCGCACCGCCCGGGCGGCACCACAGGGCCGCGTCAGCGGCCCCATCAAAAACCTACCCCCGTGGTAGGATATGACCCGATGATCTTCTCCTCGAAAGCCGAGTACGGCGTGCGTTTGATGGTCGAGCTCGGTCGCCAGTCGCCCGAGCATCCCACCAGCCTGAAGGCGATCGCCGATGCCGAGGGGCTGCCGCTCGCATACCTCGAGCAGGTCGTGGCGAGACTCCGCAAGGCCGGCCTCGTGATGAGCGCCAGGGGCGCCCACGGCGGCTACTGGCTGGCCCGGCCGGCTGACGAGATTGCCATGGATGAAGTGGTCCAGGCGCTCGAGGGCGCGATCGCTCCGATGGAGTGCTTCATCCACGAGCACACCGAGCGCGTGCTCTGCTCCCACCAGCCCGACGCCGGGCATGGTTGCGCCACCAAGCTGCTCTGGACCCGCGTGCAGGGCGGGATCATCCGCTCGCTTCAGACCACGACGCTGGCCGAGCTCGTCGAGTTCTCGCGCCGCGCCGAGCGCATCCCCGCGGGAGTCGCCTGACCATGGAGCAGCTCGAGGTTCGCAATTTGCACGTCCGCGCCGGTGACCGCGAGATCCTGCGCGGTCTCGACCTCACCGTCGACAAGGGCGAGATCCACGCGCTGATGGGTCCGAACGGATCGGGCAAGTCGACGCTCGCCAACGCGATCATGGGCCACCCCGGGCTAGAGGTGACCGACGGCCAGATCCTGTTCAAGGGCGATGACATCACCGGCGCCTCTCCTGATGAGCGGGCGCGCATGGGCCTGTTCATGGCTTTTCAGTATCCCGTCTCGGTTCCGGGTGTGACCGTCACCAAGTACCTGCGCACGGTGCTCAACGCACATCGCGAGGCGCACGGCGAGGAGCCGATCCCGCTAAAGGAATTCCGGCAGACCGTCGAGGCGGCGATGAAGCTGACGAACGTCCCCCGGGAGTTCTCGAGCCGCTATCTGAACGAGGGCTTCTCGGGTGGTGAGAAGAAGCGCATGGAGATCCTCCAGCTGTCTTTACAGAAGCCGGATCTCGCGGTCCTCGACGAGACCGACTCCGGTCTCGACATCGACGCGCTGCGAGTGGTGGCTAATGGGGTCAATTCGATCGCCGGGCCCGAGATGGGGATCCTGATCATCACCCACTACCAGCGGATCCTCCACCTGGTGCAGCCGAGCCACGTGCACGTGATGTACATGGGACGGATCGTCAAGCAGGGTGGTCCCGATCTGGTCACCGAGCTCGAAGCCAAGGGTTACGGCTGGATCACCGAGGAAGAGGCCGCATGACCGCGGTCGGGTCGCTACACGACATAGCCGCGGAATTCCCGGTCCTGTCTCGCCGGATCGGCGGCTACCCAATCACCTATCTGGACTCCGCCGCGACCTCGCAGACGCCCCAGCCGGTGATCGCTGCGATGACCAGTTACTACACCGACTCGCGGGCATCGATCCATCGCGGCGTTTATCCGCTTGCGGTGGAGGCGACAGACCTTTACGAAGGCGCGCGCCGCCGGATCGCAGACTGGCTTGGGTCGACGGCGGAGGAGACGATCTTCACGTCCAACGCGACGGCCGCAATCAATCTTGTGGCCTATACCTGGGGACGCCAGAACGTCCAGCGCGGGGACCTGGTGGTGCTGAGCGCAATGGAGCACCACTCGAACATCGTCCCCTGGCAGCTGCTTTGTCAGGACCGCGAGGCGGAGCTTGCGTACATCCCCGTCCTAGACGACGGCACGCTCGATCTCAACGGGCTCGACGCGCTGCTGTCGCGCGGTCCGAGTCTGGTAGCGCTGGCCCACGTCTCGAACGTGCTCGGGACGATCAACCCCGTGGCCGAGATCACCCGCCGCGCGCATGCGGCCGGTGCGGTGGTGCTGATCGACGGCGCCCAGGCTGTCCCGCAGATGCCGGTCGATCTGCGCGAGATCGACGCCGACTTCTACGCCTGGACCGGCCACAAGGCATACGGGCCGACCGGAATCGGCGTGCTTCACGGACGCCGTGAGCTGCTCGAGGAGATGCCGCCGTTCATCGGCGGCGGCCACATGATTCGCACGGTCGCCGCGAACGAGTCGACCTGGACTGACCTGCCTTGGAAGTTTGAGGCGGGGACCTCACAGGTGGCGGAGGCGATCGGGCTGGGGGCGGCGGTCGACTGGATCCGCGCGATCGGGATTGATCGGATTCGCTTGCACGAGGAGTCGCTGACCGCGGCGGCGCTTGAGGCGCTGCTCTCAGAGGTGCCGGGGTTGTCGGTGCAGGGGCCTGCTGGCGCGTCGGACCGTGGAGCGCTCGTGTCTTTCTCGCTGGAGGGGGCCCACCCTCACGACATCAGCGAGATCCTCGCGCGCGAGGGAGTTTGTGTGCGCGCCGGGCACCATTGCGCGCAGCCGCTGATGCGCACACTCGGAGTAGCCGCCACGACCAGAGCCTCGTTTGCGGTGCACAACACCGAGGCAGATCTTCAGCGGCTTGTGGACGGGCTCGGCAGCGTCCGGCGGACGCTTCAGCTCGACTGAGGGGGTCGTTGTCCGATGGACGAGCTCTACCGCGAGAACATCCTCGAGCACTACAAGCACCCGCACAACTGGAGTCCTCCTGCCCCGGACATCGAGGACGCCGACCTGGAGTTTCACGATCTGAATCCGCTGTGTGGAGATGACCTGACGGTTCGCCTCGCGGTCGACGAGGATGGTCGTATCTCCGATGTGCGCTTCTCCGGCCACGGGTGCGCGATCTCGCAGGCCGCGGCGTCGATGACCTCCGATGAGGTCAAGGGGATGAAGGTGTCTGACTTGCTCGGTCTCGATCGCTCATTCGTCCTGGATCTGCTGGGGATCGACATCTCGGCCACACGCCTGAAGTGCGCGCTGCTCTCGCTGAAGGTGCTGAAGGGCGCTTCGCTCGGTCAGGCTGCCGCCTGGGAGCCTGAGGCTCCCGAAGCCGCCTAGTTCGGACCGCTCCACGAGTGATCTCCGGTCCCGCCCGCAGCATACGCGGCGAGCATCTGCGCGCCCGCGATGCTTCTATGACCGGTCGTGCACATCGAGATCCCTAAGCGACTCGAGGGCGAGGAGATTCTGTTGCGCCCCCTGAAGGCGGGCGATGCCGAGGCCTACGTGCAGGCGTTCGTCGAGGATCCTGAGCTCGGCCGGCTGATCGGCTTCGAGGAGGATCCGACTGCCGATCAGATCGCTCAGAACGTCGCCGGCGCAGCGGACGGAGCCGCCGCCGGGAAGTGGGTCGAGCTCGCGGTCGGCCTACCGGCGGATGAATCCTTCCGCGGATCGGTCGTCGCCCATTCGTTTTCCGAGGAGCACCGTCGTTGTGAGATCGGCTTCTGGGTTGTGCCTTCCGCGAGGCGGTTCGGCCTCGCAACGGCTGCGATATCCCGCTTTCTCGACTGGACCTTCGATGAGCTGCCGATCGACCGCGTCGAGATGTCCACTACGCCCGATAACAGCGGCACCCGTGGCCTTGCGGCACGCCTCGGGTTCACCGAGGAGGGCATGTTCCGCAAGCGCAACGTGGAGCGCGGGAAGCGGATAGATCTGGTGACTTTCGGATTGCTCATGCGCGACTGGCGAGCTCGGAGATCGTCCGGCGGCTGATGCCTTCGATCGAATTTCCCGCCGGGCTGGGTGAACGGAGCGTGGCGCTCCGCCCGCTCGAGGAGGGCGACGCCGCGGCCTTCGCGCAGGCGTTCCGGGACGACCCCGAACTTGGGCGGCTGCTCGGGCTCGTCGAGGATCCGAGCGAACAGTGGGCACGCGAGGCGGCGCGGCGATCGCGGGAGAGCGCACAGGAAGGTCGCATGATCGCGCTCGCGATCACCGGTGCCGAGGGCGACGCCTTTCGAGGCGAGGTCGTGCTCAACAGATTCGACTGGAAGCATCGCCGTTGCGAGCTCGGGTACTGGCTTGTCCCGCGGGCCCGAGGCCGTGGTGTCGCGACCGCGGCACTGTCGCTCGCGGTCGGCTGGCTGTTCGACGGGCTGGAGCTGCTGCGAGTGGAGATCGCCACCACCACCGAGAACGTTGCCTCACAGGACCTCGCGCAGCGGCTGGGCTTTACGCGCGAGGCCGTGCAGCGGGAACGCGACATCGAACGGGGCCACCGTGTGGACGTCGTGCAGTACGGGCTGCTGCGCGAGGAGTTCTCGCGCGTGGGGAGCTGACTTCCAGTTCGCACTTACTGGGACCTCGTTCGGACCCGCGGCGCACTCACCGTCATCATCACGTCGCTGACGGTCGGAGTCGCCGGGACGATGGTCCCGGTCAGCTTCGTCCTCTTCGCGCGGCAGGCCACCGGCTCGTTTGCTTCGGCCAGCCTCGTGCTGGCGGCGCTCACCGCAGGGCGCCTGCTGTTGTCTCCTCGACGAGGCCGGATGGTCGACCGCCTCGGCCCGTGCCGTGCTCTCCTGTGGCTCCTGCCAGGCGCCACCGCGACCGATATTGCGTTCATCCTGGCCGGGCGCGCCCATCCGGACCCCCTCCTCCTGATTGCGGTGGCGGCGATCTCGGGCGCGGTCACCGCCCCGGCCGCAACCGTCATGCGCAGCGTGTGGGCGGCGCTGCTGCCCGACTCGGGGTTGCGCCGAACGGGGTTTGCGCTCATGAGCGTGATCGGGGAGGTCACGTTCTTCACCGGCCCGTTGCTCGCGGGCATCCTGATCGCCACCGGATCTCCAACGCTCGCGGTTGCCGTTGGCGCGGGGCTGAATGCGGCCGGAACGCTTGCCCTCGCACTCTCATCGGCGGCGCGATCCGTTGCGCCGCATCCGCCCACCCGGCAAACCGGAAGGCTGCCGGCGCTTGCGGGCGCCGGTGTCCGGTACGTGGTCGGGATCTCCGCGCTGTTCGGGCTGACGTTCGGGCTGCTGGATGTCGCGTGGCCGGCTTTTGCCCGGACCCACGGCAGCATCGCCGCCGCCGGACTGTTCCTCTCCCTGTTCGCCGTCGGGGCGGGCGTTGGCGGATTGCTCTACGGCGCGCTGAAGCATCGCCGCTCAGCGATCTCGCTCTATCCGAGACTGTGCCTGCTCGCGGCTGCCGGTCTGGCCCTGGTTCCTGCCGCGCGGTCGGTGCTGACGATGTCGATCGCTGCGGTGATCAGCGGGCTCTGCTTCGCGCCGATCACCACAGTGCAGGTCGCCGCCGTCGACGAGGTCTCACCCGAAGCCCATCGCGCAGAGGCGTTCACATGGGTCGGCACCGTATACGGCGTGGGGTCGGCACTCGGTGCCGCACTGGCGGGTCAGCTCATCGTGCAAAGCGGAGACCGTGCAGCGCTGATCGCCGCAGCGGGCGCCACCGCGACAGCCTGGCTGCTCGCAACGCGCCTGCAGTCCCGGCCTGGACTACCGCACGCATGAGGTCGACGTGTGCCAGTGCGCGAGCGCCGCTCTCATGCCAGCATCACAGCGTGGTGGTTGGAACAGATCATCACTACTAGCGCCGCGACCGGGAGCACCACGACAACATCCTCGTCGACACCGCGGGCATCCCACGATTGTTCCCGGCGCACGGCGTCGATGCCCGCGTTTCCGCGGAAACGCGCAACCCGATCCCTGCTGCTCCGTGGCCGGATCCCGGCGGGCGAGGCCCCCACCCTTCGCTGGAGAGCCCCACCCTTTACCACATCAGCGAGACCCTCGCGCGCGAGGGAGTTTGTGTGCGCGCCGGGCACCATTGCGCGCAGCCGCGGATGCGCACACTCGGAGTAGCCGCCACGACCAGAGCCTCGTTGCGGTGCAGCCTCCGATGACCGCTTCAATGCCGAGATCCGTGACCTGCTCTCTGACCTCGATTGGCCGACTGAGTAGCGCGGACGCGTCTCCGCGGAAACGCGCAACCGGTCGGCTTCGTCTGACGGTCGGTGCCGAGCTTATTGATCGCATGTAAAGTGTGCTTGACATTTGAGCGATGTCAAGCTAACTTGACAGTCGTGCAGAACGAGGTGCGCGAACTACGCGGTGCCCGCAATATCTCCCAAGCCCACCTTGCAGAGGCGCTTGGAGTTTCGCGGCAGACGATCAACTCGATCGAGACCGAGCGCTACACGCCCTCGCTTCCGCTCGCGCTCGCGCTCGCACGTTTCTTCGAGAGATCCGTAGAGGAGGTTTTCCATGTCAACGGCGCCCGTTAGCAAAGGCCGCAGTGTTTGTCGCTCGCGTTGGTTCTTCCCTGCGTTCTGCGTCGCTCTCGGCGTGATCGTGCTGGTGGCGATGTGGATCGGAGGAAAGCCCGGCGACGGCCTGTTTTCGCTCGGTGTGATGACCGCGCTCGGCGCGGTGTTCTTGCTGGGCGGGCGCAGCGAGACGATCCGTGGACTGCGCGGCGATGGCCGCGACGAGCGGTTCGCGATGATCGACCTGAAGGCGACTGCTGCGGCTGGATTTGTGGTGATCCTCACCCTGATCATCGCGTTCCTCGTCGAGGTCGCGGAAGGACACAGCGGCAATCCGTACGCGTGGCTGGCTGCGATCGCCGGGCTTGCGTATTCGGTCGCGATCGTCTTCCTGCGCTGGCGGTCATAAAACACGCCGTCTCCCTTGGGGAACCGCGCCACGGCGAGACGGAAGCAAGACCTAGGGCGATCTTAAGGGAGCGCGTCTCCGCGGAACGCGCAATAGTCTGGTTGCGCGTTGGAGATCTGCGAGCTGGGCGCCCACATTGAGGCCGCTACCTGTACCTGGCTGTTGCTGCTGGCGCAGTTCGACGAGCGGGAGGGGTGGGGGGTCTGGGGTGCGCGCTCGTGCTCGCAGTGGCTCTCTTGGCGCTGCTCGCTGGCACCGGGCGCGGCGCGTGAGCGGGTA
>CATPAX010000190.1 GCA_955652215.1 uncultured Solirubrobacteraceae bacterium
AAGCTGGACCGCTACCGCGATAAACGCGACTTCGAGCTGACCCCCGAGCCGTCCGGCGACCGAGGATCGCCGGCGCAAGGTGCACGCTTCGTCGTGCAGGAGCACCATGCCACCCGCCTGCACTGGGATCTGCGGCTCGAGCATGATGGTGCCCTCGCCTCCTGGGCGATCCCGAACGGGATCCCGATCGACCCGTCGGACAACCGGCTTGCGGTCCGCACCGAGGACCACCCGATCGAGTATCTCGAGTTCCACGGCGAGATCCCGAAGGGCCAGTACGGCGCCGGATCGATGACGATCTGGGACCGCGGCACGTTCGACGTCCACAAGTGGGAGGAGCGCAAGGTCGAGATCGCCTTCCACGGCGAGCGCCTCACAGGGCGCTACGGGCTGTTCCCGATCGGCCGAGACGGGGCCAGCCACGACTGGATGATCCACCGGATGGATCCGCCGGCGGATCCGGACCGCCAGCCGATGCCCGAGCGGATCGTCCCGATGCTCGCCCGGGCGTCGACCACGGTGCCGACGCCCGAGGAACAGTGGTCCTGTGAGGTGAAGTGGGACGGGGTGCGCGCAATTGCCTACATCCAGCCGGGACGGTTGCGACTCGAGAGCCGCAACCTGAACGAGATCACCGAGGCGTATCCCGAGCTCCGCGGGCTACTGAGGTCGGCGGGAATGCGCGAGCTGGTGCTCGACGGCGAGATCGTCGCCTTCGACGAGCGCGGCCGCCCGAGCTTCGAGCGGCTGCAGCGCCGGATGCACGTCACCTCACCCTCCGCGGTCCGGAGGCTGATGAGCAGCCATCCGGTGCTCTACGCGATCTTCGACCTGCTCTATCTCGACGGACACTCGTTGATGGAGTTGCCCTACTCGGAGCGCCGGACCCGCCTCCTGGAGCTTGGGCTCGAGGGACCTGCTTGGCGGGTACCAGGCGCCCATGTCGGCGAGGGCACCAAGCTGCTCGAGGCGACGCGGCTTCAAGGGCTCGAGGGCATCGTCGCCAAACGTCTGAACTCGCGCTACGAGCCTGGCCGCCGCCCGGGCACCTGGGTCAAGGTCAAGAACACGCTCCGTCAGGAGCTCGTGGTCGGTGGCTGGCTTCCCGGCGAGGGCCGGCGAACGGAGCGGATCGGCGCCCTGCTCGTCGGCTATTACGAGGAGGGGGAGTTTCGCTACGCCGGCCGGGTCGGCACTGGCTTCACCGACAAGATGCTCGACGATCTCCGTGGCCGGCTGGCGCCATACCGCCGTAAGACCTCGCCGTTGACCCGCGCTCCGAAGCTCCCGCGGGAGGCGGTGTTCGTCGAGCCCTGCGTCGTGATCGACGTCGAGTTTCGCGAGTGGACCAACGAGGGCGTGCTGCGCGCCCCCTCCTACAAGGGCATTCGCGAGGACAAGGCACCCCGGGAGGTCGTGCGCGAAGGAACTCCGGGCGCAGTACAAGCCGGGAGTGACCATGAGACCCCGTCCGCCCAGGACGGCCCGGAGGCGCTGTTCGACGAGGTGGAGCGGCTGCCGGACGGATCGCTTGTGGTGCTGTGCGACGGCCGCCGGCTGAAGCTCTCGAACTGGGACAAGGTCCTGTTCCCCTCGCCCGGATTCACGAAAGGGGACCTGATCGACTTCTACGCGCGGATCGCCCCGGAGCTCGTCCCGCATTTGCACGACCGGCCGCTGACGCTCAAGCGCTACCCGAATGGGGTCGAGGCCCAGTACTTCTACGAGAAGCAGTCGCCGTCCCACCGGCCCGAATGGGTGGCGACCAAGCGGATCGGCGGCATCGAATACACGCTCGCTCAGGATCGCCCCACGCTGGTCTGGTTGGCGAACCTCGCGGATATCGAGCTTCACACCTCGCTGTCGCTCGCCGAGGACCCGCAGCGACCGACGATGCTCGTATTCGACCTCGATCCGGGTCCGCCCGCCGGCATCGTGCAGTGCAGCGAGGTTGGGCTTGTCCTGTGTGGCCTGTTTTCGCAACTTGGCCTCGAGAGCTTCGCGAAGACCTCGGGCTCGAAGGGGCTTCAGGTGTACGTGCCGCTCAACGCTCCGGTTTCCTATGAGCAGACCAAGCCGTTCGCGCGCAGGGTTGCCGAGCTGCTCGAGCAGCGGATGCCTGAGCTGGTGGTCTCGCGGATGACCAAGCGGCTAAGGCCCGGGAGGGTCTTGGTCGACTGGAGCCAGAACGACGCCCATAAGACCACGGTCAACGTGTATTCGGTGAGAGCTCGGGAGCGCCCGACGGTGTCTACGCCCGTGGCCTGGGAGGAAGTGAAGCGCTGCCGGGACGCGGACGATCCGGAGCTCTTGACGTTTGACACCGCCGACGTGCTCGGGCGGATCGACGAGCACGGCGACCTATTCGGGCCCGTGCTGAGCTTGGTCCAGGCGTTGCCGGCGGCCAGCTGACCGCAGCGCCCACGCGCACTGCATAGGATTCCTGGTGGGCGATGGATCAGATCACCCTCCGAAACCGTCTCCTGATCGCCAGCGCAATGTGGAAGGAGGCGACCGGCGAACCCCTGCCGCGGCTTGCGCCGGGCGAGCCCGCCGATCAGCTCCAGGACTTCGAGCTGCAGCTTGTAGACCGGCTATGCCAGACGGCGACTGCCGAGACCGCGCGCGAGGTCGCCGACCGCACCTGGGATCTCGTCCATGACCGGCCCGACGATGACCCGGTCAAGCTGCGCGTCGTCGAGTGCCACGAGGCGCTCGCACGAATGACCAGGCTCAGCGACTGACCAGGGTCGGCGACTGACCAGAGTCCGCTACTGACTGGGCTCAGCGACTGAGTCTAAGGTCACGACGCTCGGGGTCGCTTCCTCGTCGCGCGCCAGTGGGTTGCGAGGCAGCCCGGCGGCGGCGTATGCGTCGACCTCGTCAAGCGTCTCCCGCTCCATCAGCGCCGCCACAAGCGTGTCGAGGTTCGAGCGGTGGTCGCGGAGCACCTCGCCGACCTCTTCGTGCGCCGACTCGACGATTCGCCGGACCTCCTGGTCGACGATTCGCTGCGTCTCCTCGGACGTCTCCGAGGCGCCGGGAAGCAGCGGCCCCATCCCTTCGGAGGGGATCACGGCGATCGGCCCGATCACCTCGCTCATTCCCCATCGGCCGACCATATGGCGGGCGATTCTCGTCAGAAGCTGGATATCCGACTCGGCCCCGGTCGTGATGTCCCCGAAGACCGTCTCCTCCGCTGTCCGGCCGCCGAGGGCCACCTTGATCTGCGCGATCAGATACCCCTTGTCGAAGTTGAACCGGTCGGCGTCGGGAGCCGAGAACGTCACTCCGAGAGCTTGACCGCGGGGGATGATCGAAACCTTCCTGACCGGATCGGCGCCCGGGGTCACCATCCCGATGATCGCGTGGCCAGCCTCGTGGTAGGCGGTGCGTCGCCTGTCGTCCTCGGTCAGCATCACCTTGCGCGCCGCGCCGAGGACGATGCGCTCGAGCGCATCGGTCAGGTCCAGATTGCTGACCGCGTCGTGAGTCCGCCGCGCGGCCAGCAGTGCCGCCTCGTTGACGACATTCGCGAGGTCGGCGCCCACCATGCCGGGTGTCGACGCCGCAAGCGCACCGATGTCGACCTCTGGAGCGAGTGGGACCGATCGGGTGTGGACCCGCAGGATCGCTTCACGTCCCGGTCGGTCAGGAGGTTGAACGGAGACGCGACGATCGAAGCGCCCGGGGCGTAGGAGCGCTGGGTCGAGGATCTCGGGCCGGTTGGTCGCCCCGAGCACGATCACGCCCGTCCGCGGATCGAAGCCGTCCATCTCGGTCAGGATCTGGTTGAGCGTCTGCTCGCGCTCGTCGTGGCCGCCGGAGAAGTTGCCCGCTCCCGCGGCGCGAGAGCGCCCGACCGCGTCGAGCTCGTCGATGAAGATGATCGCGGGGGCGGCCGCCTTGGCCTGGACGAACAGGTCACGCACGCGTGAGGCGCCCACTCCGACGATCATCTCGACGAACTCCGAGGCGGACATCTGGAAGAACGGGACTCCGGCCTCGCCCGCGACCGCCCGGGCGAGCAGCGTCTTTCCCGTGCCGGGGGCGCCGCTCAGCAACACCCCGCGGGGAATCCTCCCGCCGAGCCGCAGGTACTTGTCGGGGTTCTTGAGGAAGTCGACGATCTCGGTCAGTTCCTCCTTGGCCTCGTCGATGCCGGCGACATCGTTGAAGGTCACCGGCTGCTCGCTTGCCTCTACGCGGCGCGCGCGGGAGCGCCCGAAGGACATGAGGCCCCCCGGGCCGCCGCCCGCCGCGGCAGCAGCGCGGCGCATGAAGAACACGATCAGCAGCAGGAACAGCAGCGTCGGGCCGAACCCGAGGATCAGCTCGGCCAGAAACGATGGGCCGCTGGGCGGATGCGCGCTGATGCCGACGCCATCCTTCACCAACAGGTTCTCGAGCTGAGCATTGGCGGCAAACGGCGGGATCTGCGTCGAGAACAGGGTGGTCGGCGCTGCGGTCGAGCTGCTGGGGTACCGGATTGGACTCCTGAACGTGCCCTGGATCGAATCTCCGGTCACCGAGACCTGGCTCACGTTCTTGTTCTCCACCTGAGTCAGGAACGTCGGGCTGTAGGGAATCTGGACCCTCGCGGTCGGCTGCAGAACCTGCGAGGAGAAATACCAGTTGGCGGCCAGCAGGACGACGACCAGCATCGCCACCATCGGCCAGCGCGAGCCGGAACGAGGTGGCTGCGCTCCTCCCGGCTGCGGGCGACCCCTGCCGTCGGGCGCCGGGGTAATCCGCCATCCAGGAAGCTGCGGACCGCCCGGCTGGCGGGAGCGGCCGGGAGCGGGAC
>CATPAX010000191.1 GCA_955652215.1 uncultured Solirubrobacteraceae bacterium
CACGATTGCGGTGGGAGTCGCGACAGCCGCCTGCCTGATCATTCTGAGCCTGATCTCTAACAACGTCCTCGGAGACTCGATCTCGGCGATCGTGCTCCTGGTCGCGTTCTACTACGTGCTGACGGGCATCGCCTGCGTCGTCTACTTCCGGGGGGAGCTGTTCCGCAGCGCGAACAACCTGCTGCTCAAGGGCGTCCTGCCTCTCCTCGGCGCGGGGATCCTCGGCTGGGCGCTGATACACAACCTGGTCGCGTCCTACAAGACCAGCTTCGGCCTCACGACGATCTTCGGGATTGGCGGCGTGTTCGTGATCGGTGTCGGGGCGGTGCTGCTCGGAGTGGCGCTGATGGCGATCTGGAACCTGCGCTCGCGATCGTTCTTCCGGGGGGAGACGTTCACGCCCGGCTGGGCCGCGGAGCACGCTCCCGATCTGACCTAGGACCGGCCTGCGCCGGCCTTGAGCTCCCTAGCCGAAGGTCGTTTCTAAACGCCGCTTGCGGCGGGCGCTACCCTGCCACGACTCGTGAGTAAGACGCTCGTCATCGCAGAGAAGCCCTCCGTGGGTCGCGACCTGACCCGCGTGCTGCCCGGCGCGTTCACCAAGGGGGAGGGATTCCTCGAAGGGCCCGAGCATGTCGTCACCTGGGCGGTCGGGCACCTCGTACAGCTCGCCGATCCCGACGAGTACGACGACCGCTTCAAGAAATGGCGGATGGCCGATCTCCCGATCGTCCCCGACCGCTTCAAGCTGGTGATCCGCGACGAGCGCTCGAAGAAACAGATGAGCGTCGTCAGGCGCCAGCTGGGCCGCGAAGACGTCGAGCTTGTCGTCAACGCCTGCGACGCGGGGCGCGAGGGTGAGCTGATCTTTGCCTACCTGTATGAGAAGGCGGGCTCTGACAAGCCGGTCAAGCGGCTGTGGCTGAACTCGATGACAACATCGGCGATCGAGGACGCGTTTGGGCGTCTTCGCCCACGCTCGGAGCTTGCCTCGCTGGAGGCCGCGGCGCGCTCACGCTCGGAGGCCGACTGGATCGTCGGGATGAACAGCACCCGCGCCGCGACAATCCGGTTGCGCTCGTCGTTCGATGGTGCCGTCTCGCTCGGTCGGGTGCAGACACCGACGCTAGCGATTCTCGCCCGGCGCGAGGAGGAGATTCGGGCCTTTACCCCCGAGCCCTACTGGGTTGTCGACGCGACGTTCGACCCGGTCGCGGACGGGCCCCGCAAGTACGAAGGCCGCTATCACGTGGGTGCCAACCCTCGCTTGCCCACTGCCGATGAGGCGATCACAGTTGTCGACGCGTGTAGGGATCAGCGCGGCGAGATAACCAAGCTCGAGAAGACCGAGCGGCGCGAGCGCGCCCCGTTTCTCTACGACCTCACCTCGCTTCAGCGCGACGCCAATAGCCGTTACAGCTTCGCGGCTCGGCGAACGCTCGCCGCCGCGCAGCGGCTCTACGAGGAGCACAAGGCGCTCACCTACCCACGGACCAACTCCCGCTTCCTGACCAAGGACATGATCCCCGACATCAAGCCGATCGCGAGGCTGGTCGGCGGCCAGCGCGAGTACACGGCGGCGGCACAGTACGTGCAGTCGCTCGACGTCCTCCCGCTCGCCCGCGTCGTAAACGACGCCAAGGTCACCGATCACCACGCGATCATCCCCACGCGCGCCGAGCGCCATCCCGTGGACCGCATGAACTCCGATGACCGGCGCATCTATGACCTGGTGGTTCGGCGCTTCCTGGCGGTGTTTCACCCCGAGGCGGTATTCGAGAACACCCGCGTCGAGACGACCGTCTCAACCTACGTGTTCCGCACGCGGGGAAAGGTGATGCTCGTTCCGGGCTGGCGCGGCGTGTACGGAGAGCTTCCCGACAGCGAGCGTTCCGACGACGACGAAGGGCGAGAGCAGCAGCTGCCGCGGCTCGAGCGCGGCGAGCATGTGCAGGTCCTCGAGGTTGGCTCCGAGGAGAAAGTGACCAAGCCGCCGCGCCGCTACACCGAGGGCGCGCTCCTCGGCGCGATGGAGACGGCCGGCAAGCTGGTGGACGACGAGGAGCTTCGCGAGGCCATGAAGGATTCGGGGATCGGTACCCCGGCGACCCGCGCGGCGATCATCGAGCGGCTGCTACAGGTCGGGTACATCGAGCGCGACGGTAGAGCCCTGGTGGTCACCGAAAAGGGCCTCAACGTGATCCGTCTGCTGGGCGAGCACGCGCTGACCTCGCCCGGGATGACCGGCGACTGGGAGCGTCGCCTCGCGCTCATCGAGTCCGGCGCCGATTCGCGTGAGGCGTTCATGGGAGACATCGTCAAGTTCACGGAGGAAACCGTCGGCGAGCTCGACCAGAAGCTGAAGGACGTGCGGATTCCGCGCGCCCAGCTCGGCCCATGCCCGATCTGCGGCCGAGAGATCGTCGAGAACCGCAAGGGCTACTCGTGCTGGGGTCGCGACGATCCCGGCTGCGGGTTCGTCATCTGGAAGTCGAAGGCGGGCAAGCAGCTTCCGATCGCGATCGCGCGCGAGCTGATCAAGACCGGCAGGACCGAGAAGCCGGTCACTGGTTTCAAGGGTCGCTCGGGCAAGGGCTTCCGCGCGCGGCTGGCGCTTGCGCAGACGCCCGAAGGCAAGTGGCGCGTCGAGTTCGACGAGCCGTGGGCCAAGGAGGGCGCCGAGCCGGTCGCTCGGGAAGGCGCGGGCGAAGAGGAGCAGCCGGAGGCCGCCTGAGGCGCAGTCGCCGTCTCTGACGGCGTCCGATCTGTGATGTCGGGGCGGCGCGCCACCATAGGTGTTGATGCCGCTGACGCTCGTCCTCGGTCCCGCCAACTCCGCCAAGGCCGGCGAGGTTCTCGGAGCCTACGCCGCCGCCACGCCTCGCGGCGCGCTCCTGGTCGTCCCTAACGCACAGGACGCGCGCTACTACACGCGCGAGCTCGCCGCCGAGGGGTCGGTGCTCGGATCAGTTCTGACGTTCACGGGCTTGTGCTTCGAAATCGCGAGTCGCACCGGGTACCAAGCCCGGAGACTCTCGGCGCTTCAGCGCGAGCGCCTGCTTGCGCGGGCGATCGCCGCGGCCGGCCTCCAAGCGCTGGCCGAGGCCGCCGAGCATCCCGGGTTCGTCGAAGCGGCAGGGGATCTGATTTCAGAGCTCGAGCGATCACTGATCACTCCGCAGCGGTTCGCGGCGGCAATGCGGTCATGGGCCCATGCGGACGAGCGGCGAGCGAACTACGCCAGCGACGTGGCGGCGATTTACCTGGGCTATGCCCGCGAGCTCGATCGCCTTGGCTGGATCGACGGCGATCTATTCGCCTGGCGCGCGCTCGATGCGTTGCGCGCGGCGCCAGGACGCTGGGGCTCCTCTCCGGTGTTCGTCTACGGCTTCGACGATCTGCATCCGCTGCAGCGCGATGCGATCGAGACGTTGGCGAGCGTGGCCGGCGTCGAGGTGACCGTCTCGCTGACCTACGAGGCGGGGAGAACCGCGCTCGCGGCCCGCGCGGAGGTCGTCGAAGAGCTCCGTCCGCTGGCTGACAGAGTGCTCGAGCTGCCGGCGCTCGACGAGCACTACTCGGCTGGGTCGCGCGCGGTGCTACATCATCTCGAGCGCTCGCTGTTCGAATTCTCGCGAGACTCGATCGGCGCAGGGGAGGCCGTAACGCTGCTCGAGGCAGGCGGCCAGCGCGCCGAGGCAGAGCTCCTCGCAGCTGAGGTCCGCGCGCTCATCGCGTCGGGAATCTCTCCCGAGGAGATCGCGATCGTGTACCGCTCGCCCCGAGCCGTCGCGCCGCTGCTCGAATGCGTCTTTCGCCAGTACGGGGTCGCGCTCGCCAGCGATTATCAGCTGGCGTTCGCGCAAACCAACCTCGGCCGGACGGTCCTAGCGCTCGCGCGTTGCGCGCTCGAACCCGAGCCTCGGGCACGCGCTGCCGACCTGCTCACGTACCTTCGGGCGCCCGGAGTGCTCGAGCGGATCGAGCTCGCCGACGCGCTCGAGCTGACGGTCCGGCGCGAAGGCCTGCGGAGCGCGGCCCAGGCACGGGAGCGATTTCCGCTGCGCCTCGGCGAGATCGACTCGCTTGCCGGCGCGCCCGACCCAGCTTCGGAGCTCGCGGACCAAGGGCGCAGGCTGTTGGCCGCTCCTGCGCGGCGGACCGCCGCCGTGCTCGATCGAGACGGAGAGCTCGACGCCCGGGCGCTGAGAACGATGTTACGCGCGCTCGACGAGCTCGCCGAGCTCGACGAGACTCTGTCCGGCGCCGATCTGATCGAGCTGCTCGAGCGACTGGAGGTTCGGGCCGGGCAAAGCGCACCTGGGGCTGTGCTGCTGACCGCGCCGCTGGAAATCCGCGCTCGGCGCTTCCGCGCGGTCCTGGTGGGCGGACTGCAGGAAAGCGAGTTCCCGGCCGGGACCACCACGGAGCCGTTCTTCTCGCCTGAGCTCAGGCGCGAGCTCGCCCTCAGTAGCGGGCTCGCGCTAAGGCCTGGCGACGACGGACTTGAACGGGAGCGCCATCTCTTCTACTCCGCGATCTCGCGAGCTACCGACCGGCTCGTCCTGAGCTATAGAAGCTCCGACGAAGAGGGCAACGTCGCGCTGCCCTCGCCGTTCATCGCCGATGTGGCAGAGCTGCTCGACCCCGCCTGGGTGGAGCGCCGGCGCCGGCGGCTGCTGGCCGACGTCCTGTGGCCGCACGAGGAAGCCCCCACCGAGCGCGAGCGTGCACGTAGCCTTGCCGAGGCCGGTGAGGGCGCTCAACGTGAGCCGGTAACGCTCGCGCTGACGGAGATCGCGCTGAGGCGCGCTCGCCACAGCGAGATCGTCTCAGGCGGCGCGCTCGAGTCCTACGCGACGTGTCCTGTCAAGTGGCTCGTCGAGCGCGAGCTTCAGCCCGAGCCGTTCGAGCCTGACCCCGAGCCGGTTCTCCGCGGCAGCTACATGCACGCCGCACTCGAGGAGATCCTCCGGAGGCTCGAAGGCCCTATCACCCCCGACTCTCTCCCTCAGGCGCTGTCGATCCTGGAGCAGGTCGTGGCCGAGCTCCCGCCGATGGTCGCGCCCGGCAGCGGCCAGGGGGTACGCCGCGCGCTGCTCCGAGGCATCGAGGCGGACCTGCGGCGGTATCTCAGCCACGAGGCGGCAGACGGATGCGACTGGCAGCCCGCAGCGGTCGAGCTTCGCTTCGGCTTTGCTGATGATCAGGAATCTCTGCCCGCCCTGGAGCTTGGCGACGACGTTCGCGTCCGCGGCGCGATCGACCGTGTCGACGTCGACAGCGAACGCCGCCGGGCGATCGTCCGCGACTATAAGAGCGGGGCCTTTCGGCCCGGATATCAGGTCGGGCGCTGGGCGCAGGACCACCAGCTTCAGGTCGCGCTCTACATGCTTGCGGTCCGCGAGCTGATGGGCCTCGAGCCGGTGGCGGGCCTGTACCAGCCGCTGCGCGGTCCTGACCTTCGCGCCCGCGGGATGTTTCTGGAGGGCACGAGCGCTGGTAGGTGCCTTGTGGGCAACGACGCCCGCGATGCGGAGGGACTTGGGGCCGAGCTCGAACAGGCGTCCACACTCGCGGTCGAGCTGGCCGCTCGCCTGCGCAGTGGCGAGCTCGTGCCGAGCCCGCCGACATGCTCGCGCGACGGTTGCGCGTATCCGGGGATCTGCAGGAGCCGATGACCGCGCTCGGGTGCGGCGAGCTCAGCGCGGGCGGGTGCAGCGAACTCGGTGCCGGCGAGCGTGAGCGCGGTGCCGGCGAGCGTGAGCGAGGTGCGGGCGAGCGTGAGTGGACCCCCGAACAGCGCGCCGCAATCGAGCGCCGGGACGGCGACCTGCTCCTTGCCGCCAGCGCCGGAAGCGGCAAGACGGCCGTGCTCGTCGAACGCTTCGTCCGCGGCGTGCTCGAAGACGGCATCGATGTATCGGCGATCCTGACGATCACTTTCACCGAGAAGGCGGCTGCCGAGATGCGCGACCGCATCCGGGTGCGGCTGCGGGAGCTCGGCGCGCGCGATGAAGCCCGCGCGACGGAGGGGTCGTTCATCTCGACGATCCACGGGTTCTGCGCGCGGGTACTGCGAACTCACGCCCTGCTCGCCGGGATCGACCCTGCCTTTTCGGTGCTCGACGAAGCACAGTCGCGACGGCTCGCTCGCACGGCATTCGATGGAGCCCTCGAGGAGCTTGCGCTCGCCGAAGAAGGAGTTCGGGAGCTGATCGCCGCGCACGGCCCTGCCGCGCTTCGCGGTGCAATCAGCGACATCTACTCCGAGCTTCGATCGCGAGGCGAGCTCGAGCCCGAACTACCGCCTGTGCCGGCGGCCGCGGATATCGAAGGACCGCGCGAGGGCCTGCGCCAAGCGGCGAGTGAGCTCGCGCTGGAGCTCGGCGCGGTCAACTCGGGCGCTCGAGTGCTCGAGGCGCTCGATCGCCTCGGGCGCCGCGATCAGGTGGTGGCCGACGCCGAGCCGTGGCCCGGAGACCTCGATCGCCTCACCCTTCCAGGCGGAAACGGCGCTGCGCTGAGGACACCCGCGTGCGAGGCATATACCGCAGCGCTGGCTGAGTTCCGTCAGGTGTGCGCGCACCGGCGCGCGCTTGGAGTACATGGGCCGCTGGATCGTTTGCTTCGCGGCTTCGGCGCTCGCTACCAGGAGGCCAAGCGCTCTCGGTCCGGCCTTGATTTCGAGGACCTCGAGCTCCTGACGCGCGAGCTGTTGCTCGGAAACGACGAGCTACGGGAGCGCTACCAGGCTCGCTTCGCGCGGATCATGGTCGATGAGCTCCAGGACACGAACCCGGTCCAGCTCGAGCTGATCGAGTCGATCGCGTCGGGAAACCTGTTCATGGTTGGCGACTCCCAGCAGTCGATCTACGGGTTTCGTGGTGCCGAAGTCGAGCTTTTCGAGCGCCGTGCAGAGCGACTGGATGGTCTCGGCGCACTGGCCAGGCTTCAGACGAACTTCCGCTCGCGCCCCGAGATCCTCGAGGTGATCAACCAGGTTTTCTCATCGCCTGAGGAGAGTGAGCCGTTCGTGCCGTTGGTCGCCGGTCGTCAGGGCCCGCCTCCGGACGCTCCGCCGGTCGAGCTGCTGCTCGTGGACAAGACCGCGGAGTGGGCTGAGGACGAGAGCCTCGCTTCGCCATGGCGCCTGGCGGAGGCGCGCGTCCTGGCAGGCCGAGTCAGCGACCTGCTGGTGGACGGTGGGCAACCCGGCGACATTGTGGTGCTGGCGCGGGCAGCAACGGACCTGCGGGTGTACGAGCGGGCGCTCGAAGATCGAGCGGTTCCGACGTATCTGATCGGCGGTCGCGGGTACTGGTCGCACCCTCAGGTGATCGACCTGGTGGCTTACCTGCGCGCGCTGGCAAATCCGCGTGACGAGGAGGCGCTGTACAGCGTGCTGGCGAGCCCGGTCGTCGGCGTCAGCGTTGACGCGCTCGTCGTGCTCGCCGCCGGGGCGCGCGAGGCGCAGCGCGACCCGTGGTGGGTGCTACGCGAGACGGCTGAGCTGCTCGACGAGCTGACCGTGTCCGACCGCGAGCGCCTTGGCCGCTTCACGAGGTGGTTTGCAGAGGAGCGTGGCGGCACGCAGCGCCACGGGATCGAGGAGCTGATCGATCGGGCGCTCGAGCTCTCAGGATATGACCTCGCGATCCTGGCGATGCCAGGCGGTCGGCGGCGGCTTGCGAACGTCCGGAAGCTGATGCGCCTGGCACGCGAGTACGAGCTGACCGCAGGCCGGGATCTGCGGGGCTTCCTCGACCAGGTAGCCGGCGGGGAGGGACCGGGAGCCGACCCCAAGGAGAGCGAGGCGCCGGTCGAGGGAGAGGCGCTCGATGCAGTCCGGCTGATGACGATCCACCGGGCGAAGGGCCTCGAATTCGACACTGTGTGCCTGGCCGACCTGGGACGGGGTCCCCGCTACATAGCGGAGCTTATGCGGGTCGGCCGCGACGGGCGCTTCGGGGTCCGCCTCGCGCAGCCCGGGAGCGGAAAGCGGGAGCCTGCGCTCGACTACCAGGTCCTTCGCCAGGAGCGGATGGAGGAGCAGCGCCGCGAGGAGCGCCGGCTGATGTACGTCGCGATGACCCGGGCGAAGGAGCGGCTGATCCTGAGCGGAGCAGCCAGGCTCGACAAGTGGCCCGAGGGCAACGGCGGCGCCCCGATCGGGTGGCTCGGCCCCGCTCTCGTACCCGATCTGAAGCCGACCGCCTCAGTCGGGCTGACGTTCTTGGACGATCCAGGGTTGGTCGCGGTTACAGCTGGCATGCGGCAGTTAGAGCGTCCGAGCCCTGGAGTCGGGACGCTCGAGGTCGCTCCCGATCCTCCAGGGTCATCGGTCAGCGTGCTCAGTTATTCGGCGCTCGGCCAGTACCGGCGGTGCGGGTATCGCTTCTATGCCGAACGGGTTCTAGGCCTGCCGGCACGGGGCGGTCGCCCTGGCGTCCGCGGCGAGCCGGGGCGCGAAGGGGCGTGGACCGCTGCGGAGCGTGGCGTGGTGATCCACGAGTTGCTGGAGCGGCTTGATTTTCGCAGGTCGGTGCCGCCGAGCCCCGCGGCGATCGCCGAAGCGTGCGCCCGCGCGGGACTCCCCGCGGCGGTTGAGGCGCAGGCCGAGGAGCTCGCCGCCGTGGTCGCAACGTTTGCGGGCAGTGCATTGTGCGAGCGCCTCGGTCGTGCCACTGGGGTCCGGCGCGAGCAACAGTTCAGCTTTCTACTGCGCGGCGAATCGGTGCTGATCACCGGGGCGATCGACGTGCTGGCCCGCGAGCCGGGCGGGATGCTGGTGGTCGACTATAAGAGCGACCGGATCGCGGACCTGACCCCGGCCGCGATCGTCGCCGGCGAGTACGCGACCCAGCGGCTGATCTACGCGCTTGCGGTGCTGCGCTCGGGCGCGGACGCCGTCGAGGTCCTGCATGTCTTCCTCGATCGCCTACAGGATCCGGTGAGAGCCAGGTTCACGATCGCCGACCTGCCCGCGCTCGAGGATGAGCTCGGCCGTCTCACCGAACGAGTCCTCCGCCGCGAGTTCCCGGTCACCGACACGCCACACCGGGCGATCTGTGAAGGCTGTCCCGCGGAAGGTGGCCTCTGTTCCTGGCCGCTCGAGATGACCCGGCGCGTGGCCCCGGACACTCTATTCTGAACGGGGCTCTGAAAACATCACGCGTCACGGCGTGGCCCGCCGGCTTCTCGCGGCACTACTAGCTAACCGGCGCGTGGATGGCCTCCGCGTCCGCCCACACACGCGGGGGACTCGGGCTGGTATCGAACGTTGGTCGAGTGCCACCCTGCTTTGGTTTGTCGCGGCTCGCACCTGGATAGTCGTAGGAGAGGAACGCCGGTACAAGGGGCAAAGTTGTACCGGCGTTGGACTGTCGAGATGAGCACCCCACGTGGGTGCAGTGCAAGGAGGCACCCCCATGGATGACGGGTTTCGCCGCGAGCGGCCGGTGTTCGTGCTGATCCATAGTCCCCTTCTGGGGACGACGAGTTGGTCGCGGGTCGCCGAGGAGTTTTATCGCCGGGGCTACTCTGCGCTGGTCCCGTCGTTGCGGGGGCTGGCGTACGCCGCTGGCCCGCAGTGGCGCTATGCCGTGAGCGCCGTTCGCGCCGCGACGGTAGATGTCGAGTCGCCGCTGGTCTTGGTCGCTCACGGGGACGCGTGTCGTGTGCTTCCGGCGATTGGGCGGCACCTGCCGAATCGGGTTCTCGGACTGGTGTTCGTCGATGGGTGCCTGCCGCCCGAAGTCGGTCCCGGACAGTTGGCATCGGCGCAGTTCCTCGAGCGGGTTCGCTCGCTGGTCCGCGCCGGCGCTGATCCGCGCGCAAGCTGGTTTGCCTCAGAGCTGCCGCGCCCGAGGCTCGGTGAGGATCCCGCGGTGCTGGCTCTGATGCACGAGAGCAATCGGCTGCCTCTGTCCTACTTCCACGACCGCGTGCCGATGCCAGACGGCTGGACTAGAGATCGCTGCGCCTATCTCTGGTTGAGCGACGAGAAAGGGGCCGAGGGGGCAGCGCGAGCTCGCGCCTTCGGCTGGCCGACGGCAGGCATAGCGGGCGCGCACCACCTGTCAATCGTCA
The DNA here is from genome assembly GCA_955652215.1 of uncultured Solirubrobacteraceae bacterium. The sequence goes on from CATPAX010000191.1 coordinate 10,093, forward strand.
CAGACCTCGAAGCGGTCACCGCAGTACTGCTCGACCTCGCAACCGAGCTCATCACCCCCGCGATCCAGAAACACACGGAGAGTCGGCCGACCGCTTCGGCGACGTTCGCTTGATGCTGACTCAGGGGCCCGAGCGGGACGGACAACGCGTAGTCGGCTAGTGCGGTAGCTACGCCAATCTCCAACACGCTCGTGAGCTGAACCCGCGCCGGAGCGTCATCGGATGGTCGCATCCTCCTGGTCTCAGCCGCGCGAGCCCCTGCACCTCAGCGGCGGAAGGTCACGTCGATGTGCTCGCTCTCGTGGCGCTGCTCGACCTCGGCGAGCGCCCTCAAGGTCTTCTCGTCCGCAGGAACCCGAGGGCTGAACAAGCTGCGGGGGTACAGCTTGCGGTTCAGGACGACGTTGATCTCGGCTGCGTACAGGGTGAGCTGGGCGCCGAGGTGCATGAACACGAGCAGTCCGATCACGATTCCGAAGGTGCCGTAGGCATGGGAGTGCTTGACGAAATGCCCGATGTAGTAGCCACCAGCAACCTGAAGGAGCTCCCAGAGGATCGCAGCGGCTACGACACCGATCCACATGCAGCTGGTCTTGATCGTGCGAGCGGTCATGAAGCGGAAGGCTGCAAGGAACAACACGACATTGACCAGCAACGAGACCACGATTCCAGCCACGGTGACCAGAGCGCTTTTTCCGAGCCCAGCGGTCACTAGGCCGGAGGCGACCGTCGACACGATGAAAAGCGTTCCCAACGACGCCAGCAGTGCCAGTCCGCGAAGCCGGCGATGGATGTAGTCCGGCCGGTCCTTGAACGGAACCGCCCAGACCCTGTCAAACGCGTTCTGCGCCGCCTGCGTCACGCCGAGACCTGACCACAGCGAGGTGAGAACACCGAGCACGAGCACGGCGACGTTCCCGGTGAGACCCTTGACCGGCAAGATGCCGCCGGCACCCTGAAACTGATTGGTCACGGACTTCTCGATGGACGTCTGCCAGCCGGGGTGTCCCTGCAGCACGAACCCGAGGATCGTCGCAAACACGAGCAGCAGCGGGATCAGCGAGAAGAACGCGTAGTACGCAACCAGCGCCGCGAGACTTCCCGCCTGGTCGTCGCCGAACTTCTTCAACACGGCCATCGGGATCGCGAGGCCGCGGTGTCGCTGCTGGAACTCGTCGAAGACTCGCACCGGCCGCAGGATGTCCACGGCGGAAAGCTACCCCTAATACCGGCGCGCTGAGCGCCCGTATCAAGCGAAAGCTGCGCTCGGCTCCGCTGTTCTCTCCGCGTCGTGTGGTCGTGTGCGCTCTCGGAGGACCACATGCGCGCCGCGTCCAGGGCTGAACGTGATGCTGCGCCGCGCGGCCGGTTCAGGGCGCGCTTCCACCGGCTCCAGTGCGAACCGGCTGAGCACGCTACGCATCACGATCTTCATCTCGAGCAGTGCGAAGCTCGCCCCAAGGCATCTCCGTCGGCCTCCCCCGAACGGGAGCCAGGTGTATGTGCCGGGCGGCGTGTCTAGGAAGCGCTCGGGCCGCATGGCCCACGGCTCGGGATAGATCTCGGGATCGTGATGGACGAGGTAGGCGCTCGCGAGCAAGGCGACCCCCGCCGGGTAGCGCACGCCGCCGATCGTGACCGGTCGCATGGTCAGGCGAGGCTCGGCATTGGGCAGCACGGGGCGCAGTCGCAGGATCTCGTAGATCGTCGCGGTCAGGTATTCGTCGCCCTCGTCGCGATCCAGCTCCTCGGCGACTCGCAGGACAACGGAAGGCTCGCGCGCGAGCCGTTCGAATCCCCAGCCCAGTTGCGAGGCAGTCGTCTCATGACCTGCCACCAGCGAGGTCATGAGCTCGTCGCGGATCTCCTGATGGGACATCTCCGATCCATCCGCGTGGCGGGCCTGAAGCAGCATCGCGAGGATGTCGCTGCGCCCTGTCGCATCCTCCGCTCGGCGTTCCTGCACGAGCTCGAAGATCATCGCGTCGATCGTGCGCACCAGCTCATCGAATTGGCGCAGCGGCCGCAGCCAGCCCGCATAGCGCGCGACCGCCGGCAGCACCGACAGCGGACTCTCGCCGAACACCAGGAGCTTCGCGACGAGGTCTCGCAGGTCATTCAGCCGAGGCCCCTGGTCGAGCCCGAACACGGTCCGCAGGATGATCTCGAGCGTCAGGCGCTGAAGCTTCGGGTGAAGCCGGACAGGCTCGTCGCGCGGCCAAGACTCCACCTCGCGACGAGTCAGCTCGACCATCACCCCCGCCAGCGCTTGCATGCGCTCGCCGTGGAAGGCCGGAAGCATCAGCTTGCGTTGCTCGAGATGGGGTGCCTCGTCGAGCAGGATCACCGAGTTGCGACCGACCAGCGGCTCGAGGACCCGCGC
>CATPAX010000192.1 GCA_955652215.1 uncultured Solirubrobacteraceae bacterium
CTCAAGCGCGAGCCGTTTATGTTCCCGTACCGGGCGAGCCGCACGAAGCTGCTGCGCAGGTTCCTCCGGCTGCTCTACGGGCGCGGTTCCCGCGACTGACTCGCAGGCCGGCCGCCGTCAGCTGGCGACGCATGCCGGCACCTGCAATGCCTGCCAGGCTCCAGCCTGCGTCGACTCGAGCGGGACCAGCCGGCGCCGGAGGTCTCGCATTGCGATACCGGGGTCGAGTCCCTCGCGGAGAGCTCGGACGGTATATCTGATCGCGCTGAGCTCTCGGGAAAACGCTGTGATCGCCGCCTGGTAGACCGTGGCGCTGTCGCCGGGAGCCGGCAGGCCTCGTAGCTCTGAGAGCTCGGGAGCGAGGACAGTCAACCCGCTGCGCAGGAACGCCGCTCCCGCTGGTGGCGTCGAAGGGGCCACTATCGCGTCGAGCCGCCTGTCCGCAATCGTGCAGATCTGGGTGGCCTGGCTGCGCAGGTGGCTCATGCTGGGCGAGGCGGCTCCGCAAGCCGCCAGCGTCCACCCAGCGAGGATGGCGGCCAGTACTCGGCCCGCCGCGCAAATACCGTTCGCACCGCTGCGAGCGGTAGCTCCTTCGCGCGTACCTAGCACTAGACCCCGTGCTGGGAGACTCGCAATGCCCGGTGAGCGATCTCGACGACGCCCTCACCGAACGCCTTCAGGTAAGGGTCGTCGGTGGAGCCTGCAAGCGCGCGCTTGTAGTTGCCCTCCATGAACACCACCGCCTTCCAAAGCGCGAGCGTCACGTACCACTTTAGGTCGGGCACCGAGCGGCCGGAGCGATCTTCGTAGCGGGCGATCAGCTCGGCTCGGCGCGGAAAGCCAGGCTGGGAGGTCACCGTATGCAGTGTGAACCGCCCCATGTCCTCTCCCGGCTCGAGCCAATGGGTCATCAGATAGCCAAGGTCGGCTAGGGGGTCACCGATCGTCGCCATCTCCCAGTCGAGCACCGCGACCAATCTTGCCGGTGCGTCCGGCGCGAACATCGCGTTGCCCAGCCGGTAGTCGCCGTGCACGATCGTCGAAGGCGGCGACTGGGGCATGTTCTCGCCCAGCCAGCGGGCGAGCTGCTCGACTTCGGGGAGCTCGCGGGTCCGGTTGTGCTCCCACAGCCCGGAGAAGCGCCGCAACTGACGTTCGAGATAGCCAGTTGGCTTGCCGAAGCCCTCTAGTCCGACTCCGGGCCAGTCGACTGCGTGGATCTCGAGCAGCGCATCGATCAGCTCGTCAGCGATGCGCCCGCGCTCCGATGGATCCTCGAGTTGCCGGGGCAGCGAGCTGGTGATCACCTCGCCACGTACGCGCTCCATCACGTAGAACGGTGCTCCGATGACAGCCGGGTCCTCACACACGGCAAGCACGCGTGGCACCCGGACGGGAGTCGGCTCGAGCGCGTGCAGCAGTCGCGCCTCGCGCAACACGTCGTGGGCGCTAGGCGGCAGGGGACCGCGCGGCGGGCGCCGCAGGACAACCCCGGTGCTGAGCTCGAACGTGACGTTCGAATGTCCTTCGCCGATCGGAGCCGCGGCCAGGGTCTGCGGCGCATCCAGACCGCCGGCGCGTAGGAACTCGGTCAGCGGGTCCAGCACCAGCAGCGGGGCTCTCGGGTTCAGTTCGCCTTCCGCGTGTGTGCGGACGACGTCGTCTGGAGCGAGGGTCGCGGTCACCGGATCCGCCAGCCTACAGTCCTGAACAGCTGGTGAATCCGCGTCCGGGGCAGCCGGGTCTCGCGGAATGCTTGCCACAATCAGCGTTGGTGGAAGATCATGTCCGGGGCACGGTGCTTGTCGTCGACGACGAGCCGACGATTACCGAAGTCGTGGCTCGGTATCTCGAACGAGCGGGCTACCGGACACGGGTAGCCGCTGACGGGATCCAGGCTCTCGAGCTGGCCGCCAGCCAACGGCCGGATCTGGTGCTTCTCGATCTGATGTTGCCGGGGATCGACGGGCTCGAGGTCATGCGGCGGTTACGCGAGCTGGGCCGCGATCGCATGGCAGTGATCCTGCTGACTGCGAAGGGCGAGGAGTCCGACCGCGTGATCGGATTACGGCTCGGCGCTGATGACTACGTGGTGAAGCCGTTCTCTCCGGCTGAGCTGGTGGCCCGGGTCGATGCGGTGCTGCGCAGGATCGATACCTCGCCGGGGCACGAGGCGCCGATCGAGCTGGCCGATATGACGATCGACCCGTCCTCGCGGCGTGTGTTCGTCAGGGGCGAGGAGGTGCAGCTGACCCAGCGGGAGTTCGACGTGCTGCTGTTCCTGGCGCGCCATCCCGGCCAGGTGTTCTCGCGCAACCAGCTGATGGATGCCGTCTGGCAGTACTCGTTCTACACAGATACCTCGACCGTCACGGTGCACGTCCGGCGGTTGCGCTCGAAGATCGAGCCGGATCCGGCGCAGCCCCGTCACATCCAGACGGTGTGGGGCGTCGGCTATCGCTTCCAGCCCTGAAGGTATATAGCTCCACGTAGTGTCCGGTGTGACGTTCTCAGGTCTGACGCTCGATCGCGCGCCGGAGCTGCGCGGTGATCCAGCCCGACTGGCGGCCTTGGTCCGCGAAGGCTCAGCAGTTGCGATC
>CATPAX010000193.1 GCA_955652215.1 uncultured Solirubrobacteraceae bacterium
GCGTTGGGCTACGGAGGCCGTCTGTCAAGAAGTATCTGAGCACCGGGTTGTTCCGGGGCCCCGGGGCCTTGAAAACCACCACGTCAGGATCTTTCGAAGAGAGAGCCGTAGCGATCGAGCACCTCGTCCTCGGAGCCGAAATGACGGACGTGACTCGCGTAGGGAAAGTCGGGAATGGTGCACACGCACCGGGTTCCGGACGGGATCAGTGAGAGCACCCCGAGATCGTCGATGACGTGCTCGATCCGCGCGCCTACCACTAACAAACCTCCCTGTACTTACTAGTACCTCATCGGCCGGTACACCTCCACCGAGGCCGCGCATGCCCGTTTCGGTGGTCGCTGCGAGCCGGTCGCACAGCGCGGCCGCGCGTCGGCTCAGATGGCGGCCCTGCCTTGGCTCACCGGGCTCGCTCGCCGGCGCCATCGTCGGCGGTCCAGTACACATGAGCCGTGTTCACCATCCACTCCCGCGCGAGCAGCTCCCGGGCACGCACCGGAACGTTGCATCTGGCTCACGGTGAGGTCCGTACGCCGGCGTTCGTGCCGTTGGCGACGAGGGGTGCAGTCAAGACGCTCGAGCCTCGTGACGTAGAGGCTCTCGGCTACGAGTTGATTCTCGGCAACACATTTCATCTGTTCTTGTCGCCCGGGCCGGAGCTCGTTGCCCAGTACGGAGGACTACATGAATTCATGCGCTGGAGCGGGCCGATCATCACCGACTCCGGGGGCTTCCAGGTCTTCTCGATGGGTCACGGTGGCGTCGCCGACGAGATCAAGGGTCGCGGTCGCCGGGGCCCGGGCGGCGAGCCGGAAGGAGCGGTCCTCGCGATCGAGGAAAAGGGCGTTCGCTTTCGCTCCTATGTCGACGGCGGCGAGCGATTCATTGGTCCGGAGACCTCGATGGCGGTGCAGGCGGCTCTGCGGTCCGACATCGCCCTCGTGCTCGACGAGTGCACGCCGTTTCACGTCTCGCGCGACTACACCGCCCGCTCGATGGAGCGCACCCACCGCTGGCTCGAGCGATGTCTGCGTTGGCAGGCCGCAAACGGGCCAGACGGTCAGGTTGTCTACGGGATCATCCAGGGTGGGGTCGAGCGTGACCTGCGCCGAGAATCGGCGCAGACCGTCTCGGCGAGCTCGTCCGCCGGAATCGCGATCGGGGGGTCGCTCGGGCGGGACAAGGCTCAGATGCACGAGGTCGTCTCGTGGTGCACGGATGATCTCGAGCTCGCAGCCCCCGAGCGCCCACGCCATCTGCTCGGAATCGGCGACGTCGATGACCTGATCGCGGGCGTGGAGCTCGGCATCGACACCTTCGACTGCGCGCTCCCGACTCGCCTCGCGCGTCACGGTGTGGCGCTCGTGCCAGACGCCGAGAGCAGGTGGCGGGTTGACCTCGTGAAGAGCACCTGGCGGGGATCCCGTGAGCCGGTTCAGAGCGGCTGCTCGTGCCCGGCGTGCGGCCCCGGCTTCTCCCGGGGTTATCTGCACTATCTGTTCCGGGCCGGCGAGCTGACGGCCCTCAGGCTGCTGACGCTTCACAATCTCACGTTCATAAAAACGCTGATGGACCAGCTGCGCGATGCGATCGACCGCGACGATCTGCCCGCGGTCGCCGCAGCCCTCCGCGGCTGACTCGACACGACGGGTCTGGTGGGGCACGAGATCGTTTCGCGCGATCCGTCCGGGCCGGTTACTGGGTGTTGCTGCTGATGAAGTTCTGGAACTGGTGGATCAGGCTCTGGGCGTCGTGCGCGAGGGTGGTGCGGATGCCGACTACGGTTCGGGTGGTGCTCGCCGAGATAGTCACCGCGACCGCGACCGCGATCGCGATCAGCGCCGCAAGCAGAACGAGTGCGAGCAGCCGGCGGAAGGCCCGCCCAGCGCCGTCGCGCCGCTGAGCTGAGCGCGGAGGCGGCCCCGGAGCACCGCGGCGCTCGGGGGGCCTGGCCTGCGCTCGTCTTTGTCCTGCGGGGGGGCGGGCCGGCACCCCAAGCGTGCTCATCTTCGCGGGCGACCGAGGCGCAACGCGAGTGGCGGCGGTGGGCTCCTCCTCTGGGGCCATGCGCGTGGTCGCCCGGCTGGTCCGAGACTCCGCCAGGGGTCCGCCCGGGAGCGGATCGATTCCGCGGGCTCCATTGCTGATCGCCTCGGCCATCGCCATCGCATCCGCCGGGCGGGACTCCGGCTCGATCGACAGCGCCATCGCCGCCGCGACAGCGAGCGCCCGGGGAACCTGCGGGTTGAGCTGATCGAGCGGAATCGGCGATTCGCGCTGCTGCTTGAGGGCCAGCTCTGAGAGCGACGTTGCCTCGTACGGGAGGCGGCCTGACATCAGCTGGTAGGCGACAACGCCGAGCGAGTAGATGTCGGCCCGCGGACCGGCTTCCTCGCCTCGAGCCTGCTCGGGAGCGAGATAGGCGGCGGTTCCGAGTACCGACCCGACCTGGGTGATGCTCGACTGGTCTGTGGCCCGGGCGATCCCGAAGTCGGCGAGCTTCACGACGTCGGAGTCCGAGACCAGCAGGTTGCCGGGCTTCACATCACGGTGGACGACTCCGTTGCGATGGGCGTAATCGAGACCGCGGCAGGCCTGGCAGACGATGTCCACCGCCTGGTCCACGTCGAGGTGACCGCGATCGCGCAGGAGCTCGGCGCATGAATAACCGGGCACGTGCTCCATCACGATGAAGTGCTGGTGCGCGGGCTCGTCAAAGCCGAAGTCGAACACCTGGACGATGTTCGGATGAACGAGGCGTGCCGCCGACAGCGCTTCGCGCCGGAAGCGTGAGACGAAAGTGGCGTCGTCGGCGAGGTGCTCGGCCAGCAGCTTGAGCGCCACGTAGCGCTCGAGGCGCTGGTCGAAGGCGAGGTGGACCGTCGACATCCCGCCCACGCCGAGGCGTCCCTCGATGCGGTAGCGCCCTGCGATCAGCGTCGCGTTGGTCATGAGCCTTTCATCCCTTATGGGCCACCGGTGGTGGTGCCTCCGAACCCGGTGCCGCCGCTCGTTCCGGTGCTACTAGTACCCGAGGTGCTGGTCCCGGTTCCAGTGGTGCTCGTACCCGAGGTGCTCGTGCTGGTGCTGGTGCTGGTGTTGGTCGTGCTCGTGCTGGTGCTCGTGCTGCTGCTCGTGCTGCTCGTGGCGCTGGAGCTGGTGGAGGTCGGCGTCTTCGTCGTCGAGGTTGTGGGGGTGGTGCTCTGGCGGCATTGGGACGTCGCGCGCTGGGCGAGAGCCGACGCGTAGGCGTTCAGGTCGTTGCGCAGCGTGGAGCTCACGGACTGCACGCCGTTTGCGCTCGACGTCAGGGCTTGAACGTCGTTCGCGACCGCGCTGCACTGGCCGTTCTGAAGGTCGCTGGCGAGTGTCTGGAGCTGGCCCTGCAGGCTGCTTGACTGGTCGGCTGAGAGCAGGCCGCTGCTACCGCCACAGGCGGCCATCAGCGAGACCGCGAAACCAGCCCCACAAGCCAGGAGTGCGCGAAGCGCTTGGCGCATCCGCGCCTGACTTTAGACGCTCGCGCGGCTGGCGCCCCGTATGGTGCTCGTAAGGAGCCCTTCGATCCGGCGCGGCTTTCACTGTCCGTAGGCGAGCCTGTCGGCAAGCGAGTCGGGCAGACGAGCGGCCCGGATTGCCGCCGCCGCACCCCCGATGTCATATTCGGTGCGGCGATACACGGCAGTCCAGTCGTCCAGGTCGAGCTCGAGCCAGGCAGCCCGCGGGTCACCGTCGCGAGGCTGGCCGACGCTACCCGGGTTCACAAGCCATTCCCCCTCGCTCAGGTCAAGCTCCTCGTCGATCACACGCGTCTGTCCCGTCGCCGGTAAGCCCGGCGGCCGGCAGAACGACAGCGCCACGTGGGAGTGCCCGATCAGGCAGACACGCTGGTTCTGGACGTCCAGGCACAGCTCCGCCTGCAGCGTCGAGAGCACGTACTCCCAGACCGGGTCCCGCGGGCTTGCGTGATAGAGCCCGACGGCCTCGTCAAGGTCCTGAGGCTCGAGCTCGCGGAGGAACTGATGGGTGTCCGGAGTAATCGTCTCCTGGGTCCATTGAGCGGCGAGCGCTGCGCCGCGGGAGAAGTCCTCGAGCGGGATGGTGCCGCGCACGCCCAGGTCATGGTTGCCGGCCAGGCACACCGAGGCATGGCGCTTGGCGAGGTCAACGCAGGCGTCCGGATCGGCTCCATACCCGACCAGATCCCCAAGGCACCACATCTCCTCGCAGTCGGAGCTCTCGATCGCGTCTAGGACGGCCTCGAACGCGTGACGGTTGCCGTGGATGTCGGATACGACGGCCAGCCGCATCACAGCCGGTCCCGAGCTGAAGCGCCCATGTCTACAGTTTCCTACGTGAAGCTGAACTCATGTCGCCACGTGGCTGGATCGCTGATGCTCGCGTTCGCCGCGGCCGAGCTCGGCGTGCAAGTTCTCAGACCCCGCGGGCGACCGATCGCGCCCGCTGGCATCGAGCTCGCAAACTATTTCAGCGAAGCCGAGATCGAGCGGGGCGCGCGGTTCGCGCGGCCACAGCTGGCGCTCGGACTCGCTCGTGGCGCGATCGAGCTTGGGGTGCTCGGAGCGGCGACCGCGGCGGCTGGGCGGACGCCGCGGTCGGTCACCAGGCGCCCGGTATTGGGCGGTGCGCTCGCCGGCGTCGCCCTCTCGAGCGCCACCAC
>CATPAX010000194.1 GCA_955652215.1 uncultured Solirubrobacteraceae bacterium
ATCTTCGGTCCAACCGAACCCCACTTCAGCAGCTTCGGCCACATTGGCTCCGATGGGTGAATGCTCACCTTTCGGCCGCCCCGCTCCCCGGTGTACCGCTTGTCATAAAAGATGTCCGTCTTGGAGCCGCCGTACATCCCCGTGTTCTTGATCGCGAGCCTGAGGCCGAGCGGACCGCCGATCGCGTCGCCGCCCTGACGCACTGAGATCTGCTCCTCCGCCGGTAGCTGCATCAGCTTCACCATGTCATCGAAGCCAGCAGGTAGGGTCCGATGGTCGGACAGTCGTGCAGCCGAGTCCATTTTCTCAGGCTAGCGCAACGATCTAGGTGCAGCCATACAGCATCAGGCAAGACCTGCCCTGCTGAGCGTCACGCTTTGTGATCCAGGAGCATCGCTTTAGCCGGGTCGAGTCGATGACTCCTCGAGCTCTCCACCGGTCCATACCTGAAACGATCCGAGCTATGCCGAACATCCAGGTGCACGTCGAGCATTGGGACCCCCCGACGCAGGATGCACTTCGGGACCTCGAGAATCCCCTTCCATACGGTCTCAGCGTGGGCGCGGATGGCAGAACGGCATGCGTCTCCTATGAAGAGGACCGGTTCGGTGAGACACAGGTGCGGGACCAGCCGCAGAAGCATCTGGCCACGATCGTGAACCGAACCGTGTTCGAGACACGGTACGTGCGCGCGCCCGCTGTCTCATGCCCCGCTCGGGTGCGGCCTCGAACGCCGGGCGATTGACCCCGGCCCTCGGGAAACGGTGTAGGTTCGTCAACAGGCCCGTGTGTGAATGCCGGATGTTCTGAGAGTGGCTCAAAATGGCTCACGGAGACGTTGTGTCACATTGAACTCAACAGAAAGAGTCGCGCATGACGGCGCGGTCAGCAGGCGAGGTCGACACAAAATCGAAGCTACCCCCTCGAAGTCGCACCGTGCAGCCAAACCGTTGCACCACAGCCCTTGAGCACGCAAGTAATAGCCCAGACCGGCTGACTCTCGGAAACGGTGTGCGGTGCCACCCGATGGTTGCAGCTAGGAAGAGTTCAAGAAAGACCGCAGCTTCCGGACTAGCCGCTGCCTCGATCGTGCGTCAGTACATCGAGCTGAGTAGGCGACCGATACCTCAAAATGATTAGAGCGGCGTCCACGAGCTTGTCAACGCGATGTCAACGAACGTAGCCGGACGGGGCGGACCAGCGGTCATGCTGACTTCGCTCAAGGCACGCTTGCCTGCACGCGCCTCACTTCTGACGACGTAGCAGCACCGCTACCACCGGATCTTCGTAAGAAACTCTTATCTAACTCCTACGCTGCTGCGACGGCGGAGCGGGATCGTGGGTTCGTGTCCACAACCAGAAAGGAGGTGAGCAGCCAATGCGTAGGCTGAAGTCCCTCATCACCACGCTCCTGGTCACGGGTGCGCTTGTGGGCGGTGGCGCTGCGATGGCCAGCGCGGCGACGTCGAGCTCCTCGTCGACCACGACGTCGACCCACTCGGCAACGACCGCACACAACAAGGCCACCGCGCCGGCTCATTCGCGGCACAACTGCCCGAACATGCCAAACGCGCCCAGCATGTAACTCACGACTAAAGGCGCCCCTGGGGTGAAGCGCAAGGCCCTAGGGGCGCCTGGTGAGCGTCGAGCACCCGGGAGCCATCTGAGCGCGGAGCGCCTTTCCCCAGGGGCCCAGTCAGCGCGAACCCCCGCCTATTCGAACATCAGCACGCTGCGGATACCGTCCTGGCGCTCCATCAGCTCGAACCCCCGATTGACGTCGTCAAGCGTCAGCCGGTGGGAGATGAACGGGTCGACATCAAGCTTGCCTTCGAGGTAGAGCTGCACGAGCTCCGGCACCTGGTCGCGGCCCTTGACCCCCCCGAACGATGATCCGCACACCCGACGGCCGGTGATCAGGTAGCGCGGGATGATCTCGAGCACCTCGCCCTTGCCAGCGACACCCACGACCGTGCATAGGCCCCACCCCATGCGGGCTGACTCGACCGCCTGGCGCATCACCGAGACAAGGCCGGTGGCCTCGAACGTGTAGTCGGCCCCGAAGCCGCCCGTCGCCTCGAGGACCCTCGCCACGGTCTCGGCCCCGCCCTCCCATACCTCCGTGGCCCCCTGGCCACGCGCGAGGTCAAGCCGCTCATCTGACAGGTCGACGCAGATGATCCGCTCTGCGCCCTGGAGCCGGCAGCCAGCGACCGCGCCGAGACCGACCATTCCCGCGCCGTACACGACACAGATGGACCCTTTCTGCACCTTCGCGGTGTTGATCGCGGCGCCCAGCCCGGTCGAGAGCCCGCAGGCGAACAGGCACGTACGGTCGGGCGGCGCCTCCGGCGAGACGCGGGCGAGCGCGATCTCCGGCATCACCGTGTACTCCGCGAACGTGCTGGTCCCCATGAAGTGGCGGATCGGGTCGCCGTCGCGCGAGAGCCGCGCCGTGCCGTCCGGGAGGTAGCCGAGGTTCTGCTGCTCGCGGATCGCCAGGCAGAGATTGGTCCTAGGGCTGCGGCAATGTACGCACTCCCGGCACTGGGGCGAGAACAGCGTGACCACATGGTCGCCCTCGGAGAGACTCTGGACACCCTCCCCGACTCGCTCCACCACGCCGGCCCCTTCGTGCCCGAGCACCGTGGGGGCATAACCGGAGGGGTCAGCGCCCGAGGCCGTGTACGTGTCCGTGTGGCAGACACCGCACGCCTGCACCCTGACCAGCACCTCCCCTGCGCGCGGCTCGGCGAGATCGACCTCGGTCACGTTGAGCGGCTCGCCGAATTGTTCGAGCACCGCGGCGCGGATCTTCACGGGGTTTCTCCTCTCTGCGTGAGCCTCGCGGCTGGGTCAGCTTTCAGGGCTGCGGGGGCGACTACCCTAGCGGGATGGCCTCCGATCACGAGCTTTCCAAGCGCATCAACCCGAACGCAATCCTTGCCGTCCTCGCGCTGGCGGGGATCGCGTTTGCGGTGCTGAGCTCGGCGGTGCTACCCGCCCTCCCGACGATCCAACGAAGCCTCCACGTGTCGGAGACCGACGTCGGCTGGTTGCTGACGGGCTTCCTGCTCTCGGCGTCGGTCGGGACCTCGATCATCGGCCGACTCGGTGACATGTACGGAAAGGAGCGACTGCTCCTGGTGACGCTTGGCGTGCTGGCGGTCGGGGTTCTGCTGGCCGCGATCGCGCACTCGCTGATCTTGCTGATCGTCGCGCGCGTAATCCAGGGGATCGGCGGCGGCATCTTCCCGCTGGCGTTCGCGATCATTCGCGACGAGTTCCCGGCGGACCGGGTGCCGGGGAGCATCGGGCTGCTGTCATCGATGCTCGGTGTCGGAGGCGGCGTCGGCGTCGTCGTTGGCGCGCTGATCGTTGAGCATCTGAGCTGGCACTGGCTGTTCTGGATCCCGCTCGCCCTGACCTTGCTGGCGGCGGCATGCACGTGGTGGTTCGTCCCGGAGTCACCGGTCCGCGTCCCCGGCCGTGTCAACTGGATCGCGGCGATACTGATGAGCGCCGGCGTCTGCTGCTCGCTGATCGCGGTCGCTCAGACCACCTCCTGGGGGTGGACCTCCCCCAAGACACTTGGACTACTGCTCGCCGGCCTGGCGATCATCGCCGTCTGGATCCTGTACGAGGTGCGCAGCCAGGAGCCGCTGATCGACATGGCGATGATGCGGATTCGCGGCGTCTGGACGACCAACTTGGCGGCATTTTTGCTCGGCGCCGGCATGTACTCGTCGTTCCTTCTCTATCCGCAGTTCGCGCAGCTGCCGAAGAGCACGGGGTTCGGCTACGGAGCCTCGATCGTCGCCTCCGGCCTGTACCTGTTACCGGGTGCAGCTGCGATGGGTCTACTGGGCTCGGCCGCCGGGAAAGTCGCGCGCCGATTCGGCTCGAAGCCGGCGATGCTCACCGGCACCGCCATCACCGCCTTCTCGTTCGCACTGTTCGCGGTGGCCAACAGCCATCCCTACAACATGCTGATTGCCAGCGCGCTCCTGGGGATCGGGATCGGGCTGGCGTTCGCAGCGCTCGGGAACCTGATCGTCGGGGCCGTGCCGCCGGAGCAAACCGGGGTGGCGACCGGCATGAACACGGTGCTGCGGACACTTGGCGGCGCCGTCGGGGCTCAGATTGCGGCGACCGTCATCGCCTCGCACACCGTCGACGGGCTGCCGAGCCTCACCGGCTATACGATCTCGTTCCTGATGGCGACCGGGTTCCTTGTCGTGTGTGTGCTTGCTGGCACGCTGGTGCCCGGTGGGAGCCCGCGTGCCACGGCGCGCGTGCTGAAGCCCGCCGAAGAGAGTGCGTAGCGAATGTCCTCCGCGGCGCCCTCGCTGCCCGAGGTCCTGGTCACCGAGCGGGAGCTGTGGATGGACGGCCCGCCCCACGAGGTGTTCGCCAAGCTCCGCAGCCAGTGCCCGGTTCACTGGACGTCGCGGATCGGTGACTACCCGAACGAGGCAGGCTACTGGTCGGTGACACGCGCGCAGGACGTCCACACGGTCAGCCGCGACTGGCGC
>CATPAX010000195.1 GCA_955652215.1 uncultured Solirubrobacteraceae bacterium
AGTCGACGGCGTTCCCCGCACGCTTTCTCTCCGCGAACTGATCAGCCACTACGCCGATCACCAACGCGAGGTCGTGATCAGGCGGACGAAGTTCGAGCTCCGTCGTGACTCGGACCGAGCGCATGTGCTCGAGGGACAACTCAAGGCGCTTGCGCATCTCGACGAGGTGATCGCCCTGATCCGCTCCTCGAGGGATCCGGAGACCGCCCGCAATGGCCTGGTCGAGCAGTTCGACCTCACAGTGATCCAGGCGCAGGCAATCCTGCAGTTGACACTGAGCCGCCTCACCGCGCTGGAGGCCGACAAGATCAGGCGCGAGCACGCCGACTTGATCGAGCGGATCGCCGAGCTGCGCGAGATCCTCGGCGACGAATCGAGGATCTACGGGCTGATCAAGGATGAGCTGCGCGAGATCGCCGACTCCTACGGAGACGAGCGCCGCACCGAGATCACCTACGCCGAGGGCGAGATCGACATTGAGGATCTGATCGCCGACCAGCAGATGGTGATCGCGATAACCCACTCCGGCTACATCAAGTCACTGCCACTGTCGACCTACCGCCAGCAGCGCCGAGGTGGCGTAGGTGTCACCGGTATGGACATGAAGGACGAGGACTACATCGAGCACCTGTTTGTGTCTTCGACGCACGACTATCTCCTGTTCTTCACCAACCGTGGAAAGGTCTACCGGCTGAAGGTCTATGAGCTGCCAGAGGCCTCACGGACTGCCAAGGGACGAGCGCTGGTGAACATGCTGCCCTTGCGGGAGGGCGAGCGTGTCCAGTCTGTGCTCTCAACACGAGACTTCAACGAGGGCAAGTACCTCGTGTTCGCGACGCGCAAGGGCATGGTCAAGAAGACCGAGTTCGGCGCCTATAACACGCCGATCCGGGCCGACGGGATCATCGCGATCAACATCCGCGACGACGACGAGCTGATCGCCGTCCGTCGCACCAGCGGGCACGACGACATCATCATGGTCTCGCGCTCCGGCCAGGCGGCGCGCTTCGGCGAGAGCGCGGTGCGGGCGATGGGCCGTGACACCAGCGGAGTTCGGGGTATGAACGTCTCCCAGAAGCGCAACGCCGTGCTCGCGATGGACGTCGCACGTGACGACCAGGAGCTGCTGGTCGTCACCGAGAACGGATATGGCAAGCGCACCGCCATCTCCGACTATCCCGTCAAGGGGCGCGGCACGATGGGTGTCAAGACGATCGCGCTCACCGAGAACAAGGGCAGCCTTGCCGGCGCGCTGGTCGTTCGAGAGCACCAGGAGCTGGTGTTCATCTCACAGAACGGCAAGGTCCAGCGCACCTCGGTCCGCGGGATCAACCGTTACGGGCGTAGTTCGCAGGGCGTGCGCGTAATGAACATTCGCGACGATGATCAGGTCAGCGCCGTCGCACTTGTGGTCGAGTCAGAGGCTCAGACGGGGGCTCCGGTAGTCGAGGAGTAGGGACGGCGGGGTTGTCCCTCCCTGCCCCCCGCGTTTTTCGAGCTGGGTGGATCAACGTTCGGCCCAAGGCCACAAGGGGCGCAGGGAGAGACGCCCCGCCGTCCACTCTTCGAGAGCTAGCTGCCCGTCCTCGCGGGAAAGCAGTGAGCCGCCGCCGGGCCACACTTCAGATCGGGGCGTCTGGGCGGAGTAGGGAGCGGCAGACCTCGATGTGAAAGAGAGTTGCGTAGCCGAGGTCGTCCACGTGTACGCGTTCGTCATGGGCGTGGACCGTGTCGAACAGCTCGATGGGCGTCGTGCGAACCGGCCAGATCCCGTAGGCGACCGAACCAAACGCGGCGCGCATGTAGTGCGAGTCGGTGAACCCGGTGCAGATCGTCGGTAGCACGATCACTCCGGGATCGTGAGCCTCGAGAAAGGACTCACAGGCGGTAAACAGCGGTGACTCGAGCGGGGACAGCGTTCCTCCCACCAGCGGATCGAGGACCTCCAGCTCATATGGGATGCCATCGCCCAGCGCCTCGGTTAGCTCGGAGAGCACCTGGTCAATGGTGGTGCCCGGGAGAACGCGGCAGTCGCAGTCGACGCTCGCCCTTCCGGGCAGCACGTTCAGGGCTTCGGAGCCATACAGCCGCGTCGGTGCGATGGTGGTGGAGAACAACGGCTCGATCAGGTCCGAGAGCGCGGGGTGAAGCGCCACCGCCCGGGCCACCGATCCGTCGAGGTCGCCATCGACCGGTCCGACCAGCCGCTCCAGCATCGCTTCGGTACTCGGCAGCAGTCGCCGCGGCGGTCGATAAGCGGCCAGGCGGCCAATCAGCTCCGCCAGAAGTGGCACGGCATGGCGCACCCCGTACGGCGCGCTCGAGTGGCCCGGGGATCCGAGTGCGGTGACCCGCACTGCCCCAGCCGCCCGCTCGCCCACATTGAGGGTCACGATCGTTCGCCCGTCGGACAGGGCCAACCGCTCAGACGCTCCCTCGTTGATCACGTATTGGCAGGCGATATCAGGCCGCTCCTCAACCAACCAGGACATGCCCACGCGGTTGGTGCCGTCCTCCTCGTCCGACACCACGGCCAGCACCAGATTGCCGCCGAGCGGTTCAGCGGACCGGGCCAGTGCGGCCATCGCGACCGCGCGGGTAGCGACCTCGTTCTTCATGTCGAGCGCCCCGCGGCCCCATACGTATCCGTCTTCGTCGAGCTCACCGCCGAACGGTGGCCGACGCCATAGACTCGCGTCAGCCGGAACCACGTCGGTGTGGCCGAGCAGCATCACAGAGGGTCCATCCCCAGATCCCGGCAGCCGCGCGACAAGGTTCGCCCGCGCCGGCTCCCTCGCGACCAGCTCACAGCCGACGCCGTTCCGTTCCAGGTAGCTCGCGAGGAGCCGTGCCGCCGGCGTCTCGTTGCCCGGCGGGTTGGAAGTGTCGATCCGAAGCAGCTCCTGCAGCAGCTCGGTGGTCTCAGACCGCAACGAGTCGACATTCATCAGAGCAGGTCATACCAGGAGTGAGGGAGGAGTGCTCCCGCTCCCGCTCGCCGGGGTTTGTCGGCCCGGACCTTGAGTAGTACACAAAGGCCGTTGCCGTTCATCCGGGTTGGGACCCTATAGTTCACCAAGTCAGCTCAATTTCCGGAGAAACTCGTGCAAATCACAGCGGTAAGCACGGCGGTCATCGAGGCCAACTTCGACTGGACGTTGGTCCGTGTTACGAGTGACGAGGGCGTCGCCGGGCTCGGTGAGGCATTTTGTACCCCCGGCCTCACCGCAATCGTTCGTGAGCTGGCGCCGCTGTTCGTTGGCGAGGATCCGCGCAACGTGGAGCCGATCACCCGGAAGTTGCGTCTCGCCACAGCGCACGCCTCGTCGGGCGGGGGCGCCATCCACCACGCGATCTCAGGGATAGAAGCAGCGCTGTGGGATTTGAATGCCCGGTTGCTCGAGGTGCCGCTGTACCGGCTGTTCGGTGGCGCCTTCCGGCGCCGGATCCGGATCTACGCCGACTGCCATGGCGGGGAGGCGCTCGAGAGCTATTCGGCGATCCTTCTGTCACGACGCCCGGCATGGATAGGGACCCCACTTGGTGAGTCCGAGGAGATCCCGGAGCTGCATTGGGATCCCGTCGAACACCCTGGGGTGTATACAGCTGAGGCGTACGCGAATCGGACCCGGCAAATGGCCGCGCTCGGGTTCACCGCGCTCAAGTTCGACTTGGATCTGCCGCGACTTCCGGGGGAGGATCTGCACGCGCGTACGATCTCACCTCGCCAGCTCGAAATGCAGGTCGAGCTGGCGGCTGCAGCGATTGACGCCGCGCCCCCGGACGTGCAGGTTGCGTTCGACTGTCACTGGCGCTATGCCCCGCACGACGCGTTGCGGCTGGCGCGAGCACTGGAGCAATATCCGGTCCTATGGCTCGAAGATCCGGTGCCACCCGAAGATCCCATCTCGATGGCTGCGGTGACGCGAGCGACCGCGACCCCGATCGCCACTGGTGAAAACACCTATCTCGCCTCAGGATTTGATCGGCTGCTCCAGCACCAGGCAGTCGACATCGTGGCACCGGACCTACAGAAGGCCGGCGGCCTTGGCGAGGCACGCCGGATCGCGGAGTTGGCCGACAGGCATTACCTACCGTTCGCACCGCACAACATCTCCGGGCCGATCGGCACTCTAGCGTCGGCGCATCTCTGCGCGGCGGTGCCGAACTTTCTCGCTCTCGAGTGGCACGCCGCGAGCGTGCCCTTCTTCGACGAGCTCGTGACCGGGCCGCCTGTGATTCAGGACGGTCATGTGGCACTCACCGACGCGCCTGGTCTCGGCGCCGAGCTGAACCTCGAGGTCTGTCGGCGATTTGCCCGTCGGGATGAGCCGTTCTTCGATGAGCCATTCGAGACCCCACGGGAATGACGTCATGCTGGCTGCGGTTTACCACGGTCGCGATGCGATCGCCGTCGAGGAAATCCCTTCCCCCGGGCCGCCGCCGCCCGGCTGGGTCACGGTGGCGGTGGGCTCGTGTGGGATCTGCGGAACGGATCTCGACGAGGTTGTCCACGGGCCTGTTCACGTGCCGACAGCGCCGCATCCCTTGACGGGTCGCCGCGCGCCGCTGGTCCTCGGCCATGAGGCCGCCGGTCGAGTGATTG
>CATPAX010000196.1 GCA_955652215.1 uncultured Solirubrobacteraceae bacterium
CCTCGTAGCCGATCGAGCCGGCCCGCGCGATCTCCGCGGCCAAGTCGGCCGGAACCCGTCGGTCCTTTTCCCACCTACGCCTCACGACTTCGACCAGTCGCGCATCGTCGGAGTCGCCATCCAGCCCTCCGTTCAGCTCGCCGGCAGCCGCTTCGAGCAGGTGTCCGGTCTCCGCCGAGATGAACATCTCGTGGCTGAGGCGGCCCAGCGTTGCAAGGGACTCGGCTCGAGCCGCGGCGCCGCGCGCAGGCATCATCGTCTGCTGATCCCATTCGAGCAGCCCGAGCGCGTCGCGCAGGTCGCTCACCCCGCCCAGTCGTTCGCGTAGCTGCTTGATCCTGTCCGCCATGTCTGTCTTAGATACTGACACTTACTGGGCCTTGCCGACCTCCGGCTTCGTAGTTCCCGTCAGCGCTGTGCGACCATTGGCACGTGTTAAGGCGGCCGGCGTCGATCAAGCTCGTGGACCTCTTCGGCATCCGGATCGGGGTCGATGCCAGCTGGTTCGTGATTCTGTTCCTGATGATCTTCCTGCTGTCGGGGACGTTCCGCGCCCTCCTGCACAGCTCGGACGGAGTGGCGTACGTGACCACGGTGGCAACCGTGCTCGTGCTATTCGGCTCGCTGATCGTGCACGAACTCGGACACGCATTCGCAGCCCGGCGTGAGGGCATCGAGGTACGTCGGGTCGACCTGTTCCTGTTCGGGGGACTGACGCAGCTGAGCCGTGACGCCGATTCGCCCGGCGAGGACTTCAAGATCGCCGTGGCGGGACCGCTGGCGACGTTCGGATTCGTGTTGCTGTGCCTCGCGGTCGACTTGGCGATCGTTGGGCCCCACCGCCTGATTCATGCCGCCCGCCTCGACAGTACGGTCCGGATCACACCGGTGCTGCTGTCGCTCAGCTGGCTGCTGTTCTGGAACGTCCTGCTGCTGTTCTTCAACCTGGTGCCCGCCTTCCCGCTCGACGGCGGCCGAATCGCCCGATCGATCGTGTGGCGGGTGACCGGGGATAAGCAGCGAGGGACGCGCACCGCCGCCCGGCTCGGCCAGGTGTTCGCGGTCATCCTGGCCGGCGTGGGGCTCGTCCTGATGATCTCGTATCGCAGCTTCACCGGACTCTGGCTGATCGCAATCTCGTTCCTGCTCGGCCAGTCTGCCCGGGGCGCGATCATGCAAACCGCTTTCAGCCAGCGGATCGAGGGGGTGCGGATCGCGGACATCATGGACCGCGAACCGGTGGCGATCTCCTCCCAGACACCGGTGGGGCAGGCGCACGAGGACTTCTTCCTGCGCTACGGCTGGGCCTGGTTTCCGGTGATCGACGAGCAGGGGCGGTTCCTCGGGATCACCCGACGCGAGCGGCTCGACGACGTACGCGACGCGGGTGAGTCGTGGCTCACTGTCGGCTCGGTCCTCGAGGCCGGCGAGCCCGGCGCGCTGCGCGTCAACGAGGACCGGCCGCTCAGCGACGTTCTCTCATCGGACTCACTCGGCCGGCTCGGCGCGCTGATGGCCGTCGATGGCGAGGGCGTGCTGCGCGGGGTCCTCACGCTTGGGCAGGTCCGCCGAGCGCTTCAGGCCGCGTTCACCTCACCCACCGCATGAACTGACGCGCCGCCACGCGAAACCGGGCATCCTCACAGTAGTTGCCCGCCCTGTTCGGCCGCCGCGCCCGCAGCCTATCTAGGGATGCGCCGCGCGCGCCGATAATGTGCCTGAGGAGATAGCAATGCAGAGATCAGATCGAATGACAGGCGGCGACACCCCCGAATCGGGCAAGACCTGCGGCCACGTGCACCACGTGGGAACCTGTGCGGCCTGTCAGCGCGCGCAGCTTTCCCGCTGGCGGACGCAGCTGGTCCAGGTCCAGGCTAAGCAGCCCGCCGGCCTCCAGTAGGGCTCGCCCCGACCTCCGCCAGCGCGCCGGTAGCGGTGCGCTCCTTGAGGTGACCCCGTGGAGCGCCCCGCGTCGCGCGTCCATAGAATCGAAGAAGTGCCCTCACATGACGTACTGATCATCGGCGCGGGCCTGGCCGGCCAGCGGGCAGCGCTCGCTGCCGCGCAGGCTGGCGCCACCGTCGGCATCGTCTCCAAGGTACATCCAGTCCGCTCGCATTCGGTCGCCGCCGCCGGCGGCATCAACGCGGCGCTGAACCCCGAGGACACATGGGAATCGCACGCGTTCGACACCGTCAAAGGGTCTGACTACCTCGGCGACCAAGACGCGATCGAGATCATGTGTCGGGAGGCGCCCGACGAGATCCTCTGGCTCGAGCACGCCGGTGTCACCTTCCACCGAAACGAGCACGGGAACCTCGGCACGCGGGCATTTGGTGGGGCCTCAGCGGCGAGGACGTACTACGTCGCAGACATAACCGGCCATGCGATCTTGCACGTGCTCTACGAACAGCTGATGAAGCACGGCGAGCAGGTCGACCGCTTCGAGGAGTGGTTCACCACCGACGTGCTTCAGGACGACGAGGGGCGGTGCGTCGGAGCCATCTGCCGAAACCTTCGCGACGGGCACCTCGAGGTGTTCAACGCCAAGGCCGTGATCCTTGCCTCAGGTGGCGCCGGCCAGGCCTACAAGCCGACTACCAACGGGCTGATCGTCACCGGCGACGGCATCGCGCAGGCCTACCGGATCGGCGCACGCCTGATGGACATGGAGATGGTCCA
>CATPAX010000197.1 GCA_955652215.1 uncultured Solirubrobacteraceae bacterium
CGGCGTCGCCGAGGACGCGGTTTCGCACGTGCGAGAGCAGCGCGCACCGTGCGCGCTGATCATCCACACCTACAGGCTCTGCCACCACTCCAAGAACGACGACAACCGGCCGCCGGATGAGGTGCAGGCACGGTGGGCGCTCGACCCGCTGCTCGTCCACGGAAGGCGGCTTGCTCGCGGTGTGAGCGACAGGATCGACGCCGAGGTCGCCGCGGCCTTCGAGGAGATCGTGTCGGAGCTGACCAACTCGCGGCTCGTGCCGGAGCTGACCAACTCGTGATATACGCCCGCGCGCTCGGACAGGCGCTATATGGCTTGCTCGCCCGCGATGACCGCGTGGTGATCCTCGGGGAGGACATCGCCGATCCGTACGGCGGGGCGTTCAAGGTCACGCGGGGGCTCAGCACCGCCTTCCCCGAGCGCGTAAGGACGACGCCGATCAGCGAGGCCGCGATCGCCGGGGTCGCCGCAGGACTGGCGCTCTCCGGCTACCGGCCGATCGCGGAGGTCATGTTCGGCGATTTCCTGTCCCTCTGCTTCGATCAGATCCTCAACCACATCACCAAATATGCAGCGATGTACAACGGGAACGCCACCTGCCCGGTCGTTATCCGGGCGCCCTCCGGAGCGGGCCGAGGATATGGTCCGACCCACAGTCAGAGCATCGAAAAGCACCTCTTCGGGATACCGCACCTGCGCGTCGCCAGCGCATCGCTGCTCCATGATCCCGAGCTGGTGCTGGGATTGCTGATGGCGGACGAGTCGCCGACGGTACACGTCGAGCACAAGCTCCTCTACCCCCTCGAGATGCAGACGGCCGACGGTCTGGCCGGTGCACACGTTGAACGCTGCCCGGAAGGCACAGGGGTCCCGACCTTCTCCGTTCGCTATGCGCCCCGATCAGAGTGCACGGCCACCGTGGTGGCTTACGGGTACCAGGCCGAGCTCGCACGGCGCGTGCAGACACGGCTGGCCCTCGAGGAGGAGATCTTCGTCGAAGTGCTCGTCGCGGGTCAGCTGGCGCCGCTCGATCTGGAGCCGATGATCGCCTCTGGGCGCGTGACACGGAGCCTCGTGACGCTCGAGGAGGGCACCTCGGGTTGGTCATGGGGAACGGAGGTGGCGGCTGCTGCGGGGGCGCGGCTGTTCGGTATTCTTCGGCGCCCGATAGAGATAGTGGCCAGCCGCCCGGACGTGGTTCCCAGCTCCAGGGAGCGCGAGCGCGAGCTAATCGTCGGGGAGGACCAGATCGAGACGGCCATCCGCTGCGCGACGGGATGATCCCGCTAACGATTCCTACCACCGACGTCAACAGCGAGACGGCGCTGATCCTCCGCTGGTACGTCGAGGACCGAGTCGAGGTCACGCAAGGCGAGACGCTGGCGGAGATCGAGACGAGCAAGGCGATCCTCGACGTCGAGGCACCCGAGTCCGGCCTGCTGCTCCGGGTCGGGGCTGTAGGCGACCAGCTGATGCTCGACCAGCCTCTCGGCTACCTGTTCGAGTCGCTCGAGGCGCTCGAGCGCTACGAGCGCGAGCGCATCGAGGAGCCGGCCGGTGACGCGACCGCCGAGCGCGTCACTCTTCCGGCCCGCCGTCGCGCCGCCGAGCTGGGGGTCGACGTCGATGCCCTGGCGCAGAACACTGATCAGCTGATCACCACCAAGCTTGTCGAGGCCGCCGCGCGGACCTCTCCGGAACGCAACGGCTCGCTCGATCCACTCGCGGCGCCGGCGGGGGTGCGCCGACTGGTGATCATCGGCGCGGGCCTCGGCTCAACGCAGGTGCTCGACATCCTCCGCCACGACCCAGAGCAGCAGGCCGTCGCGATCGTCGACGACGACCTGGCGCGGCTCGGCGAGTGGGTCGACGGCGTTCCCGTGCTGGGCGGCCTGGACCGCGCCTTGGAGCTGTTCGCGCAGCAGGCACTCGACGCCGCGGTGATCTCGATCTCGACATCGGTGGCGGCACGAACACGCCTGCGCGAACGTTGTGAGCAGGCGGGACTACCGCTGGCCAACGCAATCGATCCTACGGCGAGGATCGCCGACGATGTCCGCATCGGTGGAGGGAACGTCATCTGCGCCAACTGTCACCTCGGCGTGGGCACCGTGGTCGGCGAGAACAACTTCATCTCCGCCTACAACTCGTTTGACCACCACAGCGTGCTCGGTTCCGACATCTCGACCGGGCCCGGATGCATGACGTCAGGCTTGGTTCAGATCGGTGATCGCTGCCGTCTGGGAACGGGCATCTTCATCGAGCCGAAGGTGATGCTCGGCACCGGAGTGCAGGTGGCCTCCGGTTCGGTCATCGTCGCCTCGGTCCCCTCCGACCATGCTGTCAAGACCAAGGTTGTGAGCACCGCGGTCGTGCCAATTCGCCGCAGCTGAGCGGGCGTCCTGCGCCGCACTGTGTGACGTTCGGTCCCGGCCGCGTTCAGCGTCAGCCCACAGGTTCAGGCTCGCCTAGCCCTCAGTTCGGTCGAGGTCGCTCTAGCTTGTCAATATGACTAGTTCGTTACTTGCCGCGGAGAAAGTGAAGGGGCTTGAGGGAGCGGCTCCGTCCGGGGTGACGGTCAGAATTGCCTGCAAGTGAGCTGGTTTCTGATCGATATTGGAGGCTTGTGTGCTGACGCTGTGGGCGGGTCAGGCGGAGACGTTGTGGGACGAGGCGTTACCGGTCGCGGTGACGGAGCTGCCCGACGATCTCGCGGAGCTGGATCGGATGTTGTCGGATCCCGAGCTGTTGATGGTGCTGCTGGAGCGCTGGCGTCAAGAGGTGGTCGAGACCGGGCGGTCGGTGTTGACCGATGGGCGGCCAACGATCGCGATGGAGACCTACATCCGGTTGATGGTCCTGAAGACTCGCTATCGGTGGGGGTATCGGACGTTGGTGGCGGAAGTGTCGGACTCGATCCATCTGCGCCGCTTGTGCCGGATCGCTCTCTCGGAGCAGGTGCCAGACGAGTCGACGATCCGCAAGCTGACCAGGCGGATCGGAGCGGAAGCGGTGTCGGAGTTGACGCGCACTCTGATCGCGACCGCGACCCGGGAGAAGCGGTTCCGGCCGCGGGCGGTGAGGATCGACTCGACGGTGGTCGAAGCGGACGTGCGCTACCCGACCGACGCGGACCTCGCGTCGCACGGGGTGAGGGCACTCGCCCGCGAGGCTCGCAAACTCGCCAGGCTGATCGGCGAGAAGCGGGCGCGGGTGCGAGATCGTTCCCGGGCGATGGGCCGCGTGCTGCGGCAGATCACCCGCACGATCCGTCGCCGGACCGGGGAGGCGAAGGCCGAGGTCCTCGCGCTGACCGAGCAGACCGGCGAGCTGTTGTCGCGGTCGGTCGCGGAGGCTCGCAGGCTCGCCCGGTCCGCGAAATCCGTAGCGCGTGGGCGTGGCGCGAAGACGAAGCTGCGGACGGCCGCCACGCTCGAGGAGCTTGCCGATCGGTGCGACAAGGTCGCCTCCCAGATCAAGCGGCGCGTCGCGGGCGAGCCGATCACGGACCGGATCGTGTCGCTCGCCGATCCGGACGCACGCCCAATCCGCAAGGGGAAGCTCGGCAAGCCCAACGAGTTCGGGTACGTCGCGCAGCTCGCGGAGGTCACGGAGCACACCCGCCGGGGGGCGCGCGGTCTGATCCTGCCGGCCTCCAGCACTCAGATCGGCAACCCGGTCGAGAACGCGCTGCTGCCCGACACGATCGCCGAGCTCAAGCGGCTCGGGATACGGCCGCGCGAGGTCGCGCTCGACGGTGGGTTCATGGTCGGACCGACCACCACCGCGTTTGCGGAGGACCCGCCGGACTACGTGTTCATCGCCGGCCGTCAACAGTTTGGCTCCAGACGTTCCCAGCGACGATTGGCGCGCTATCGAACGGGCGCCGAGGGCCGTATCAGTCACCTCAAACGCCGCTACGGGCTGGGCCGCAGCCGACTGAAGGGCCACCACGGCCAGCAGATCTGGACTGAGTGGTCGATCCTCGCCTACAACGCCGACACGCTCGCCATCCGACCCCGATGAAACACTCCCCGAGCTCCTTCGATCAGAGCAACCACTCACTACGAACCGGCCGCGCGAGATCACTCCGCGGCCGTTTCGTTCTCACGGGTTTATCCGCGGCAAGTAGCTAACAACCCGGCCCGCAGGGCGCAGTTGACCCGATCACCGCTCCCGGGCCGACGCTCACGGCGTTTGGTTTTGCGCTTCGGAGTCCCGTTGGCGGA
>CATPAX010000198.1 GCA_955652215.1 uncultured Solirubrobacteraceae bacterium
GACTCCGGCACAGGCTCGAGCGTCGCGTTGGTGCTCGTGGGCACAGGCTCGAGCGTCCCATTGGCGGTCGCGTGTACATAGTCCCGCCTCACGTTGCCGTGCTCGGGGAGGTCCCACCGCTCGAGCTCAACGTGCTCTGGTACCGGCCGGTGCTCTCGGCCATCGGCGGAGGGTGATTTATCTGCGGGCAGTCCGCCAAGCAGGGAGCGAATGGTCCCGGTGAGACCGGCGGCGCAGATCACCAGAAACGCTGCGAGCCCCGCGAGGAGGCCCTCGAGCGTGCCAGGTCCGCGGCTCACGGTGGACGAAGCAGCGGGACCCAGCGGACGAATGGTGAGCTGCTGAAGCGGTGGCACGTGGTCCGCGGCCGCGACCGAACTGACCTCAGCCTCCAGCGCGGCAACCGACGCATTGGCGAGCAGCGCCGCCTTCGAGGCGGTCGAGGCCTGCGTGCCCACCAATATGAGCGGGATCAATCCGGCTTGCAGGTTTGGAATCGAGACGTTTACGACGCTTGCCTGTGGGCTGGACGGCGAGCCGGCGGTCACCGCGGGCGCCGCCGTCGTCGCCGGTTGCACCTGAGCAGGCGGTATCACCACGAGATTCCGGCTCAGCACGCCGGCCCGGCTGGCGATGTCGTCCTTGAATTGCGAGCTGGCCATCATGCTCGCGAGCAGGGAGGCGCGGGTCGCCAGCGTGTTGAGATCGGTTCCGCTAGTGGCCGCCAGGTCGGCTAACTGCGATCTCGAGCTGTCGACGAGGACGGATGCCGACGCGATGCCGACGTCGTGGCGACGACTCTTCAGACTTGGTATCCGGTAGGTGAGGACGACTCCGACAACCAGCGAGCAGCCCAGCGCGAGCGCAAGCACACCGACCAGCCGACGGCTTGCGGGCGCAAGGCGGCTAGGCGGCGAAGGGACCCGGGGGCGGTTGTCGGCAGCCACGCAGAACCAACGCTCAGCGCAGCCGTCCGCTTTCACGCGGGTGCAAGCGCGCTGAGCGGATCGACCGGCGGCTCATGGCATCGCGTAGATGTGGTGCTGGTAGCCGTACGTGAGCGGCTGCTCGGTGTAGGACAGAGTCTCGGTCGTGGTGGCGAACCCATCGGTGATCCGATGGGCGCCGGTCACCTTCACGGTACGGTGCTCGCCGATTACCTCGAGCACCGTCCCAGGCCGCACAACGGATGGCAGCTGAATCGTGGCCCTTATCGGAGTCGTGTTGGAGAGGGGATGAGCCTGGTTGCCATCGGCCTGCACCACGAGCCATAGCTTGCCGCCGTAGTCCTTGCCGAGCGCGCTGACCGGCACCCCGCTCGAGGAACTCGCGGAGATTCCCGTCACAGTCGGGGAATTCAGTTCGGCCGCAAACGAGGAGATCTGCGCATCGACCTGGCGAGCCGCGCCGTACTGGGCGTCCCATTGGTGGTCGCCGTACAGCGCGTAGTTTCCCCAGTACGTTGCGCCGGCGTACGGCCGGTCATGCGGGTCGCCGCCGGTGTTCGAGTCCCAGAAGTCGGTCGTCCACCAGACGATTCCGCGGCCACCGTGGACGAGGATGTTCCACACCGCGCTCTGGATCATCCCGGGCGTCATGTGGTTTCGCTGCACACCCGGGCCCGGACCACAGCACTCGACGAACCCGTATATGGGGATGCGCTGGTCGTAGAAGCGCAGCCGGTCGATCGTGTGGCCGTAGACCCAGCTCCCGATATGGCCGGTCCCGATGTTGCCAGAACCCTGAGTCCACTCGTACGGGTCAGTCCAGGCGTAGTAGTCGGCCGAAACGATGTCCAGCGCCCGGATCATGACGCGAATGTGCTGCTCGTAGCGCGCGGTCGTCCAGCCGCTCGGCGGGTAGGCCCAATCCTCAACGTCCTTGGTGAAGTTGCCCCACACCGGACGCGTCGGGTCGGCTGCGCGGTACCTGCCGGCCTGCTCGACGTACGCCTGTGCGCATGAGTCATGCGACGGCGAGCACGAACTGGCCGCAAACGGCGAGCCATCGTTGTCCGGCTCGTCCATCATCGCGTAGGAGGTCACATCGCGAGCGCGTGTAGGACGCCCCGGTACAACGTTGTAAGTCAATCCGTACCGTGCTCCGAGTCGAATCCCCGCCGGCGAGCTCCCGTCGTAGGCGTTATCGATGCCGCGAACTCCCATCCCCTTGATCCGGGCAGCGAGGCGGTTCCACTGCCCGAGGTTCAGCTGGTAGGTGTAGATCGGGAAGTAGCTCATTCTCGAGGAGGGACCGTGTGCGAACCGCTTGTAGTAGCTCGGTGCAACGAAATTCGGATCGTGAGCTAGCACCAGCCGGCGTATCGCGTGGAGGCCCGCACGCGCTGACCGCGATCCAGACGGGTGCAGTGCCACGAGCGCCCCGGCCACGACCGGTGCCAGCAACGCGATGGCCAACAGTTCCGAGACCCTCCTGCGGGCGCGCGAACGCCTCGCGCGCGTGGGAGTCATGACACCCTGGAGCTCTCGTCCCGCTCCCAAGGACGACGATCGTGTCCCGGAAGCATCAAACTGAAGCGGCCCGTCACAGCGAACGCGGCGTAGATTGCAGCGTCGAGCGCCGGCAGCGGACCGTGGCCGAAAAGGCGAATCAGATCGCCCAGTGTTGAGGTGGTCGTCGCTCGCGCACCTTCCGGCCGGGCTTCGGGCGGCTGTTCTGCCTTGACTCGGTAGGTTCGTTGCAGCACGCGCACCAGGTCTCGAGCATGGCGCGGGGCGAGGACTCGAACCGGCGGGCAGCGCACGATCTCGACCTCATCCGAGTCGAAATGCCGATCGACCCAGAGGTCGTCACCGACGAGGTCCGGGAATGCCTCGAACCTGGCCCGGCCGGCTTCAGAGAGCCCGTAGACACCCGCCCCCCAGAGCGACCGATGGACGGCGGGTATCAGAGAGCGGGCGCGGTAGTAGCTGCGTACGGCGAAGCTCGAATGTCGCGTGTCGTACTCGATCGGCGGCCGCGCGGCGATCGCGCCTGAACGCAGCCGACGTAGGACGCCGCGAGCGGCGTCGCCGTGCAGAACTACGTCTGCGTCGAGGTACAGGCGCGGATAGCTGAGCGCCGCCCGATCACCGGCGCGCAGGGCGGCGGTCTTCGACACCTGCACGAGATCCAGGACACGCACGGGATATGGGGATGATCGAGCCAGCTCGGCGGTGCCGTCGGTACAGCCGTTGCAGGCGACGAGCACGTCGAGCTCGCCCTCCTGCACGCCGTCGAACAGCGCTCCCAGGCAGCGCCTCACCACAGCGGCCTCGTTGTGTGCTGGGATGATCACGGTGCCCAGCGGACCGCTCACGCCGCTCTCCCGGGCACGCCCGGCAACGGCGCGCGCGAGAAGTCGCGCGCCGGCGAACCAAGCCACAGTCGCTCGGGCCCCCAGTATCCGGCGCCGACGACTGCGATGCCCACCTGACCGCCGACGAGCTCGTCGACGCTCCACTCCCCTACAGCGTGGTCTTTTACGGTCGTCGACACTCGGACCTCAGCGTGCTCGCGGGTTGCGCGGCCGCAAACGGTTCGCCCTTGGCCGCAGATGGTCGTCCTTACCTCCAAAGAAACGGCGGCGCCAGGGCAGTTCTCACGCTCGCGCCAGAGGGCGTCCCCGGATCGAAAGCCTGGTGCCTCGCACAGCGTTGATTGAGCGAGATGGACACCGCAGCTCTAGTCCAGACGCCCGCGAAGGTGCGGCTGATGGGGCTCGAATTCGCGGCGCTGTCGGAGCGCGAAACGATCAACCATGTCCTCGAGGGGCTTGCCGCCGGGCGGGGCGGACAGATCTGTACGGCCAACCTCGACGTCCTCCGCCAGTGGCGGGCATCGGCC
>CATPAX010000199.1 GCA_955652215.1 uncultured Solirubrobacteraceae bacterium
CACCTCCACCTCCTGGGCGAAGAAGAACAGATAGCGACCGGTGTCGCGCATCAGCTCCTGGCCCGGATCGTCGTCGATCGTCACTCCCAAGTGCATCTTGCCGTCGTAGTCGGTGTAGATCCTCTCGATCGTCGCGGTGCGCCCGTCGAGCATACGGGCGTGCAGATCGGCATCAGGTCCCGGCCGGATCACCACCTTTCCACCCCGCCGGAACTGGACCCCGTTGACCTCGGCGATCTCCTCGCCGACCCGGGGGTCGGCGAGCCCCGGGGGCTCGACTGGAGGCTCGTTGGTCTCCGGGTCGCGCAGCGTGACGCGGCCGTGCAGCGCGACGATCTCCGCTGGGGTCGCCGCCATCGCCCGCGCGATCATTTCCCGTACCGCCGGGTCCTGACGTTCGATCTCCTCGCGCTCGGAGTCGCTGAGCGCCTGCACATGGAGCAGCAGCGCCTCTTCGATCTCGGTCGAGTCGAACAACCCCCCGCGGCTCTCGGGCGCGATCTGCGGGTGGTCGGGTAGGGCGATCGCGGCGCCCACGATGACGTCGTCGTCCGGGGATGCGAGGACCGGGAACGTGTTGATGCTGTTATACGGGCGCTCGAGCGCGGAGACGAACCTTCCGCCGAGGACTCGCAGGATGGGGTGAGTCGAGAGGAGCGAGCGTGCCAGAGCACCCGCGCGATCGAGGCCGCTCGAGACGAGCGTCCGGTTCTCGATCGCGAACACGACCTCGTATTCGCCCCTCGCGACCGGGCGGGCAGTGAGGCTTAGCGATACTGACAGCGGCGGCCCAGACTCGCCGTGCACCGAGGCCTGCTTGCTCCCCGGCAGGTTCGCGAGCGCGCCGACCATC
The DNA here is from genome assembly GCA_955652215.1 of uncultured Solirubrobacteraceae bacterium. The sequence goes on from CATPAX010000199.1 coordinate 854, forward strand.
GCCCCCGGCAACGACAGACGTTCCGCCCGCGCCTGGTGGCGCTCGCCCGCGGCGGCCAGGAACCTCACCTCCGCGCTCAGCACTGCGTCCGCTGGTGCCTCTAGGGCGCAGCGCAGCTCGAGCCGGTCGTACGTGCTCGCGAGCGTCGCGGCGTAGACAGGCGGATACACGATCCCGAACGGCGTCGGGGTCGAGTTCTTGGTCGCGCCAGGGGTGTAGGGGTAGAGCGCGTAACCCTCGTACAGCAGCGAATCGACCAGCTGCTCGAGTGCATCAGGCATCGTTTCGCTCCTCGAGCAGCGCCTGGACGCACGAGTCGAGCGTGGTCAGCCCGCGATCGAGCTTCGCCCGCTGGAGGGCCTCGAGCGTCTGCGATCGAAGCGCCACCCAGGAAGTGTTGGGGTAGTAGTGCTCGATCGTCTCCCTCCAGACCGAGACCGGCATCTTGAAGTCGATCGAGTTGCTCCACGGCACGAGCACCATCTGCAGGCCGCCGTGGTCGTCGCGGTAGTAGATCACTCCATTGAAATGCAGCGCGAGCGGGGCGACACCGTCCGGTAGCGAGTACAGGTACTTGGCTGCCGCAAGCTCGAAGTCGTAGCTGCACGCGATCGGGACCGCGACAGTCGTCGAGCCGGTGAACGCCGGGACGACGACGTCTAGCTGCGTCCAGATGAGGCTTCGCGTGGTCACCGCCCAGCGCTCCGGCGCGCCGAACAGCTCGACCAGCCGTTCTCGGGTCTCATCGTCATAGGCTCGGCGCGCCGGCTCGATCATCAACTGGATCGTGAGCGCGATCATGTACACCTGGCGGCCGCTCGGCTCGCTGACCTGGAGATCCACCGCCAGCATCGGGGCGGCGGCGTAGCGGACGGTGCGCGCGCCGAGCACGGCGAACTCGGGCTCTGGCAGCGCCGCCTGATCCGGCAGGTTGCTGCTCGGCGCTGTCTCATCCGGCAGGTTGCTCACGGACGCTGTTTGATCGGGCAGGTTGCTCACGGGCGCTGTTTGATCGGGTAGGTTGCGCACCGGCGCCGGCTGTCCGTTCAAGAACTCACCGCCTCAGCCTGTAGGCGCTCGAAGAACCGCGTCACGGCGCGGTCGACACCGCTCCCACCTGAGATTCCCTCCCAGGTCGCCTTGATCGCGCCGGTGAGCTCATAGCAGCGATCGATCGGAGCGATCACGTACATCGGCGGCTCAGACAGGCGGTTGACGATCAGCCCCTCGATGTCGGGCTCGAGATTGGACAGCACAGGATTGAGCTCGCACATCCGGGACCACAACTCGAAATGCAGCTCGGACTCGGTCGCGCCGGCCGGGCTCGGGTACATCGCGACGACGCAGTGAGTCACGGTTGACTGCATGAAGAACGCGAGCCCGATCGGAATCTGGAACCCCGCCCACAGGTCGTCGGGGATGTCCAGCTCGGCCAGCCACAGGGTGCGGTTGCCGGTCGGCCGGTAGTCGCCTTCGCCGGAGCGCATCGCCCAGCAGGCCTCACACGAGCAGATTATTCGACGCCCAGCGAGGTCGAGCAGATGGCGATGGTCCTCGGGAATCGTCAATCCGCACAGATCGCAGCGCTCCTCCCCGGCTTCGCCTGCCGGGGACGCTGAAATCGGCGCGTTTCCATTCTGCGGGCGGGCCACCGGCGAGGGGCGTGCGAGGCCGCGAAGACCCGAGACGAGCTGCGCCCGCTTGCGGGCGGAGACCGCGTCGGCGACGAGCTCGCGCCCGGCGCGACCGGGGCCACCGTCGCTCGCGCTCATCCCACCAGCGCTACCTTCGCGTGGCCGTCCTCTCGCAGCAGCGGAACCGGCTCCAGCTGGAATCGATCGTTGTCCATCGAGCGACCCGCGCGGGGCAGGAAGAACGATCTCTCGCAATGCGGACATGCCAGCGCGCCGGCCGACAGCCGCCCGCCGTGCAGCGACCCGCCGCACGCGGCGCAGTGATCGCGATACGCGAGCAGCGTCCCCTCGACATTCGCGACGACCAAGCTGCTGCCCTGCACCTCGACCGCCAGCAGCGACCCGTCTGGTAGGTCAGCGACCGAGTCGACCTCGAACCAGGAGGGAGTCGGCGCCGGACCCGACATCACCACCGGGAGCTCGAGACCCGAAGGGGCGGAGCCCGTGACCATCGGCACGCCTGTGCCGCCGATCGTCTGCGGCGCGACGCCCTCGACCTCGAGGCCGTCGAGGTCGGGCGCCGCCTCCTCGAGCGCCTGCTTGATCGCCAGCTCGAGCGTCAC
>CATPAX010000200.1 GCA_955652215.1 uncultured Solirubrobacteraceae bacterium
CGTCATGTTCGGCCGCCTCGACTTCGTTTACCTGCCGAGCCGTGACGTCGCCGCCGACATGCTCCACTTCAGCCACGGGCTCCGGGCGGAGCTGGTGTTCGCGATCGAGGCCTTCGGAACACGCGTGGCGATGGTGCGGTTGGACGAGCACCCCCCGGCTCTGCTGCTAGCCGAGCATCTCGAGGGGGATCAGCCTGTCCTGGTCTACCGAGTGGGCGATCTGGAGCGAGCGATCGCCCAACTCAGCCAGGACGGGGTGGAACTTGTCATGCGATTCGAGATCCCGCACGGCCCTGGTGCTGAGCTAGCGAACCCCGGACCGCAGAGGATCGCGCTCTACCAGCTCACACGCCCGGGAGCCGACGAGCGGCTCGCCGGTCGGCGTGACTTCTGATCTCACCAGCTTGGTAGTTGCCGGGCGAGCTCTACGTGGGTTAGGGTGGTTGCGAGGTTTCGATGTGTTTGACCCGTCTTCGGACGAGTGGGACCCGGGAGGGAAGCTGATGGGCTCGAGGCGGTCGCAAGGCTCGGTTGGAAGCGAGCGAGTGGAGGTAGTGCTGGCGCCCGCGCAAGTCCCCGGGGCGGCACCTCGTCGCCGCGGCAGCGGAGTAGTGCGGACGTTCCTGGCGACCCTCGCTGGGGCCCTGGTGTTGGGGCTGTCGACTTTCGCACTCCCAGCAGCGGCGGCCGGTCCGCCCCCGTCGGTGCGGTTGTTCGGCTCCGAGCATCATGCGACCGTGACGCAGCTAGGTCTTCGCGTGGGGGCGGCCGACCTTGGACTCTGGGTCACCTCGGTGGGGGGCAACTTCCAGATCGACATGCGAAGGCCCAACTACGGTGCCTGGGGCGCATCGCAGGTCGACTCGGTGACGGGCTCGCCTCTACGCCCGATACCGGCAGCGATGATCGATCCCTCGGGCGGCCTCAGGCGATTCCTGAGCGTGCGCTTTGTTGACTCCCGTGGACGCACAGCCGCCCATCGGCTGGTGACCTTCTGCCCGAACGGCGAGAGCGCGCGAGTCGATGACAGTGGCCCGTTTAGCCAGACCTACCCGGGGGATTGCTTCTCAGTTTCCGCGTTTCCGTTCGTGCGCGGAATCGTGTGGGGAATTGACTCAGGGTGGGCGGTCCCGCCGGCTCTCTCCACGCTCCCTGGTTTCGGGGGGTTCGGGCCCTATGGTGGGTCCGGGCCCTATGGCGGCCCCCCGCCGCCCCTGCCACCAGGGGTGCTGAAGCACCTACCTCCGGGAGGGATCAATCTGAAGCCGGGACGGTATGAAGCGGTTGTCGGCATCGCGCCCGCCTACCAGCGGCTGTTCGCGATCCCCGCCCAGCAGGCGACGGTCAAGCTGAGCGTGCGGGTACTCGCCACGCGGGTGAGGCGCCCTCCGACGTCCGTTCGCGTGGTGCAGACCGCCGTGGATCAGCTGACCCGCCCGCTCCAAGCCACGACCGTCACGCAGCCGGAACCGTCGACGCTGCCCAACCTGGTGGCCGCGCCGGCGTGGGCGATCGGAGTCCACCGGGCCGGCCGGCGCGAGTTGCTGACGTTCAGCGCAACCATCTGGAACGCGGGGCCCGTTCCGTTCGCAATCGACGGCTTTCGCCGTCCCAACAGCAACGTGATGGATGCCTACGAGTACTTCTTCGACCCCTTCGGGAACGTCGTCGGCAAGGCACCGGCGGGAACGATGTTCTACGACAACCAGCGCGGCCATCACCACTGGCACCTGCGGCAGCTTGCCTCCTACACGCTCCTCGGCCCGACCGGCAAAGCTCTGCTCAGCCAGAAGCAATCCTTCTGCATCGCCCCGAGCGACGCGGTCGATCTCACTTTTTTTTTTTTTTATAGGGCGTCGAACGAGTTCTTGTGATTTGGCTTCGGCGGCAGCGTGTGTGACTTGTACTCGCCTAACGCGATCTGGCTACGCGAGCAGCTCCCCGTGGGCTACGGTGACACCTACCAGCAGTGGGTCGCGGGCCAGGCGTTCGACATCACCCACGTTGCAAATGGCCTTTACAGGATCGAGGTGCGCGTCAACCCACTCGGTGTTTTGCACGAGACGACCACCGCCGACGACCTCTCAGTCCGTTTTCTCCGGCTGTCGGGTCACGGCGGGGCGCGTAAAGTCCAGGTTGCGCCCTGGCACGGGATTCGGGCCTGATCCGAGCGCCTCACGCTTGCGAAGCGCGCGTGGAGAAGCACGTCAACCGATCTTCGCGAAGCTCGACCTCGGCGATCCAGATCACGTGAACCGGCGTGTGAGGGCGGTGCTCCTCTATCTGTTCGAGCGCGACCGCTCGGCCGCAAGGTAGCGTCCTGGCCACGGTCTGAGCCCTTCTCAGGCAGGTACGCTTGACCCGCGCACCCGCGAAGGTCAGCGTAGCTCTCGGGGCCCTGACCAGGAGGCTGCATCATGACGGCAAGCATCGGCAACCGGACCCCGGCTGGCACCAGTCCGGCTGCGTATGGCTGGTTGGGCGATTCGGAGATGGCCCGCAGGGTGAGCGCGTTTTCGTGGTCGGCCACTCCGTTAGGGCCGATCGGGGACTGGCAGCGGAGTCTGTGTTCTGCAGTCGCGATCTGCATGCATTCGCGGTTTCAGATGGGGATCTATTGGGGGCCAGACCTGAACTTCATCTACAACGATCCGGAGCGGGAGGTCCTCGGCCAGCTTCATCCCCGCGCCCTGGGCATGCCCGCACGCGAGCTAATGCGGGACGCCTGGGATGTGGTCGGTCCGCAGCTAGACGCGGTGATGCATGGCGGCCCCGCAACATGGGCGGAAGACACGCCGTTGTCCTTTGATCGCGAAGGCACGCTTGAGGTGGTGTACTTCACCTACTCCTACAGTCCGATCCCTCGCGACGACGGTGGGGTCGGTGGTGTCCTGCTTGTCACCCAGGACACCACCGCCCGGGTGCTGGCCACGCGACGGCTGGATCTCCTGCGTGAGCTCGCCACCCGCTCGATGGATGCTTCCTCCCCACGGCAGGCGTGTGAACTTGCGGCGCAGTCAATGGGAGGCCGCGCCGAGCTTGAGTTCCTCCTGATCTACATAGTCAAGCCTGGCAACCAGGCGGTCTGTGTCGCCGCCAGCGGAAGATCCGGACGCCCGGAAATCGCCGAGCCGGTCGTGGAGCTGGATGGCGATAGCCGCTTAGCGGCCCTGTTCAGAGAGCTCGTAGCGACGCGACCCCGCGCAAGGCTGGTCGAGGACGGGCTCTTGATCGCGCATGATTCGACCGGTGCCCCGTTGCCAGGGCCTGTCGTGGCGACGGCTATCACCGGGTCCGAACCGGTGGCGGGCTTCCTCCTGGCAGGACTCAACAACGATTTCATCTCCGACCGCGCGTACCGAAACTTCGTCGAGATGCTCGCCGTCGGAATCGGGCGGAGCGTCGCCGCGGCCCGAGCGCGGGAAATTGAACGCGAGCGAGCGCGTTCGATCGCCGAGCTTGAACAGGCCAAGACAGCCTTGTTCAACAACGCATCTCACGAGCTCCGGACGCCGCTCTCCCTCATCCTTGGGCCTCTGGAACAAGTGAGTCATGAGCCAGACCTTCCTGCCCCCGCGCGAGAGCAGATCGATATCGCCCGGAGGAGCGCATCGCGGATGCTCAAGTTGGTCAACGGCTTGCTCGATTTTTCACGCCTTGAGGCCGGCGAACCGATCGGGACGTTTCAGCCCACCGACGTCGCCCAGCTCACACGGGACGTCGCGGCGATGTTCAGATCGACGGCCGCGCGCGCCGGCCTCCGCCTGTCCGTGGACTGCCCGCCGCTCGCCGAGACCGTCTATGTCGATCGTGAAGCATGGGAGCGGATCGTCGCGAATCTACTCTCCAACGCACTTAAGTTCACCCCTGTCGGTGTGATCGACGTCCGGGTGCGCCGCGAGCTCGAGTGCGTCGTCTTGACGGTGCAGGACAGCGGGATCGGGATCGCGAGGGAGGACCTCGACGGCATCTTCTCTCGTTTCTACCGCGCCGCCGGCCCGGGAGCCCGAACGTCTGAGGGGACCGGGATCGGGCTGGCCCTCGTTCGTGAGCTCGTCCACACTCATGGAGGATCGGTCACGGCGCAGAGCACTCCTGGAGTAGGAACGCGCATGATCGTCAGGATCCCGTTGGGGCGCGAGCACGTACCGGCTGGGCAACTCTCGGAGGAATCCGTGGGTGGGAACGTCGGCATTTCGGCGGCGCTGTTCGTCGATGAGGCTCGCGGATGGTTTGACCGGGAGGATGTGGAGTCCACCGAGCCGTCGGGCCGGATCGCCAGGAGCCAGGAAGTCCTCAGGGGCCATGACGCGCCCGCCCACGGCGCGAACGGACACGAAGACCGTGTACTGCTCGTTGAGGACAACAACGACATGCGGGATTACCTTCGCCGGCTACTCACGGCCAATTACGTGGTGGACCTTGCATCGAACGGGCTGGAAGCGCTCCAGATGGTCAGCCGACATCTGTACAGCGTCGTGATCACCGACGTGATGATGCCCGGCATGGACGGCTTCGGCCTGTTGCGCAAGCTCCGCGACAACCCACCCACGCGTGACCTCCCGGTGATCTTGGTATCGGCCCGAGCCGACCCTGAGAGCACCCTCGATGCGCTCGCTCTCGGAGCTGATGACTATCTCGTCAAGCCATTTAGCGGTCCGGAGCTTTTGGCTCGAGTCCGAGCCTCACTTCGCAGCACCCGTATCCGCTCAGACAACGCCGAGGCCCGCGGGCGGGCGAAGGAGCGCGCGCGCGCCGGCGACGAGCTGCGAGCGTTACTCAACGATCTGAGGGCTGCGCAAGGGCGTGGGGCGGCGGCGGGCGACGCCGAGCGTCAACGGATCGAACGCAACCTGCACGACGGCGCGCAGCAGCGCTTGGTGGCCATGCGGATTAAGCTCGGGCTAGCGGGAGATCGGATCGAGCTCGACCCAACGCGAGCCCGACACGAGCTCGATCTCCTCGGCGCCGAGCTTGAAGAAGCACTCGCCGAGTTGCGCGAGCTCGCGCATGGGCTCTACCCGCACCGTCTGGCCAGCCATGGACTTGGTGCCGCGGTGTCAGCCGCGGCTCGGCGCGCGATCATTCCCGTCGAGGTCGACTGCGCTGATTTTGGTCGCCTTCCAGGGCCAGTCGAGAGCGCCGCCTACTTTTGCTGCCTGGAGGCTCTGCAAAACGCCGTCAAACATGCTGGCGAGGGCGCCCGCGTGAGGATCCACCTCGAGGTGACCTGCGGGGCGCTTCGTTTCGAGGTTTCGGACACTGGCGTCGGCTTTGACCGCACGATGGTGGCCGATGGCTACGGCTTGACCAGTCTGAGCGATCGGCTCGGAGCGCTCGGAGGTGAGGCGGCGGTCACCTCCTTAACAGGCCAGGGAACGACTGTGGCCGGCCACATCCCACTGCCCTGAGGAGCCTCGGTCCCGCCGCTCGGACGCGGGCACGACCAGAGACCCTAGGTCGTCTCGGGTGCCGCCTTCTTCAGTCCGGATACCGGCACCCCATTGCGCTGGATCGATCGAGAATGCCCGGCGCCCCTCAGTAGGGGCGCCGAGCCGTTTACGGCGCGGAGTTCTCGTCGAGCACCCGGCGCAGGAGTTCGCCCAGCTGACTTTGCTCGGCGGCGGACAGCTTCAGGAAGCCTGGCGTGGGTTCTCCGACGCGGTCGAGCAACCGCTCGCGCAGGCCTCGTCCCGCGTCCGTCAGCACGATGTGCTTCACGCGCCGATCGTCAGAGCTTGCCCTACGTGTGACGAGCCCTCTGGTTTCGAGCCGGTCAATGAGTCCGGTGACGTTTGAGTTGTCGCATGCCAGGCGTGCGGCCAGTTCGTGCATCGGCAGTGGAGAGGCGAGCTGGAGGAGGGCTCCGGCCTGGGCAGGGTGTAGGTCGAGTTCGGAGGCAGCGATGAGGAATTTCCGCCGTTGCTGGCCGAACAGTGTGCGCATCAGTGTCCAGACCTCAGCTGCCGGCGACTCCGCGGACGGGGGCGGCAAGATTGTTTCCATTGCCATCTAGTTTATTGAGAACCTCGATCGTTGGCAACCTCAAGGTTTTGCTAGATTGCGGGACATGAGCCGGCCCCCTGCTATCGAAGTGGAGAACCTCGTTCGGGAGTTCCGAAAGGGACCGCGTGCCGTCGACGGGATCGATCTGGCTGTGTCTGAGGGGGAGATCTACGGCTTCCTCGGACCCAACGGCGCCGGCAAGTCAACGACCGTGCTGATGCTGACGAC
>CATPAX010000201.1 GCA_955652215.1 uncultured Solirubrobacteraceae bacterium
CCCCGAGATGCCATCGCGAGCCGAAGCCGAAGATCGAGCTCATCAACTCGCCTCCGCAGAAGAGCAGTAACGGAATGACGACACCGACGGCCAGACAGCACGCGAACATGTCGACCGTTGAATCCCAAGGGTTCCCGAACACGGGACGTCGGGGTATCAGCGCCGCTCTCAGCGCCGAAGGCGTCAGCGCTGCGCGCAGCGAGGGTGGATTCTCTTGCTCCATCGCGGGGAGCAATGGTAAACGGCGACGGTCGGCTGAGGGTCGCTGTTGGTGACCGAGGCTCGATAGCCCCGGTGATCCTGCGCCGTCTGGATTGCTGGGCGGGGCTCGGCATCTAGTGGGAGTGCGCTCCCCGTTGTCGCAGCAACGCGCTGAAAGGTCCGGACGAGGGCGCCGGGGCCTGACAACGTCTGGACGGGGCCGGCGGCCGCCCCACCTGCCACGATGCTCAGGTGACTACCTCGAGGGCCACAATCAGCGCGACCGCCCGTGAGCGCCTGCGCATGCTGACGGCACAACCAGAGGCCGAATTTCGTCCGGGCCAGCTCGAGGCCATCCAGGATGTGGTGGTCGATCGCGCGCGCGTGCTTTGCGTGCAGCGCACGGGCTGGGGGAAATCGGCGGTCTATTTCGTGGCCACGGCCTTGCTGCGCGAGGCGGGATCGGGCCCGACGCTGATCATCAGCCCGCTGCTGGCGCTGATGCGCAATCAGATCGCCGCGGCGGAACGACTAGGGCTGAGAGCCCACACCGTCAACTCGACCAACCGCGACGAGTGGGAGCTCATCAGGCGCGAGCTTGACAGAAACGCGCTGGACCTCCTGCTCATCAGTCCCGAGCGGCTGAACAACCCGGTCTTCGCTGAGCAGATGTTGCCTCTGTTCGCGCAGGCAACCGACCTCCTTGTAGTCGACGAGGCCCACTGCATTTCAGATTGGGGACACGACTTCCGGCCCGACTACCGGCGAGTCAGGGACGTGCTCGGCTCGCTCTCCTCCAACGCGGCCGTACTCGGCACCACGGCCACCGCAAACGACCGTGTCGTCGAGGATATCGTCGCGCAGCTCGCCGGTCACACGGATTCGATCCGCACCTACCGTGGACCGCTCGCCCGGCCCAGCCTCCGGCTCGAGGTCGTAAACCTTCCCCGTGCGGCCGAGCGGCTGGCCTGGCTTGTCGAGCATCTTCCCGAACTCCCGGGATCGGGCATCGTCTACACCCTGACCAAACGCGACGCCGATCAGGTGGCCGCGTTCCTGACCGCCCACGGAGTTTCGGCGGTCAGCTACACCGGGGAGCGGGACAGCGACGAGCGCGTGGCCACGGAGGAGCGCCTGCACCGTAACGAGGTCAAGGCGGTTGTGGCCACGAGCGCGCTCGGCATGGGGTACGACAAGCCCGATCTCACCTTCGTCGTCCACTACCAGGCCCCAGGCTCGGTCATCGCCTACTACCAGCAGGTCGGCCGGGCCGGCCGTGCGGTCGAGCGCGCCGACATCGTGCTTCTGCGCGGCGTGGAGGACCGGCGCATTCAGGACTTCTTCATCGAGCAAGCCTTCCCCTCGCGGGAGCGGACGATGGCGGTCCTCGACGAGCTCGAGCGCGCGGGGGAGACCGGGCGCACGACCCGCGAGCTCATGGCCGTGGTCAACCTCGGGATGAGCCGGATCGACGCGATGCTGAAGATCCTCGATGTCGAGGGGGCGGTGCGGCGCGACGGCACACGGTGGCAGCGAGTCAGTGGGTCGACGTGGACGTATGACGCCGAGCGCTACGAACAGGTGACGGCGGTGCGCCGCGCCGAGCAGCGGGCCATGGCGGTCTTCGGAGCGGACGGTCGCTGCCTCATGCGCGCACTCCAGGAGGAGCTCGATGATCCCGACGCCGGCGACTGCGGTCGCTGCTCGGTGTGCACGGCACCGCGGTTTGCGGGCGCGCCCTCTCCCGCGCTAGTCGAGCAGGCCTGGCGTCATCTGCGCTCGCGCACAGTCGAGATCGAGGTCAAGAAGATGGCGCCCGAACAGAGCACCGGCGTTATGCGAAAGATCCCCGACGCCGTCCGGACAGAGCCCGGGCTCGCGCTCGCGCGCTTCGGGGACGGCGGCTGGTGGCCGGCGATCGAGCGGTCACTCGGCGCCGGTCGCTTCGATGGCGAGCTCGTCGACGCGCTCGCCGAGCTCACGGCGCCCGTCGCGCCGGCCTGGCTTACCTACGTGCCGTCGAGCGCGCTGGGCGACGCCCTCGGCGCCTTCGCCCGCGGCGTGGCCGGAGCGCTCGGCATCCCGTGTCTCGAGCTCATCACCCGCCGCGAGCCGCGCCCTCCCCAGCGCGAGATGGCCAACGCCGTCCAACAGGTCGCCAACGTGCGCGGCGCATTCACCGTCGCACGCCGCCCTCCGTCGGGCACCGGGCTGCTGCTTGACGACCGGCGCCACTCCGGGTGGACGCTCGCAATGATCGGCGGTCAGCTGCGTAACGCCGGCGCTGACCGGGTCGTACCGGTGGCGCTAGCCACAATCGGCTAGCGGGGTCTGTCCAATCGGCGCCGAGGGAGACTCATACGGCGGCGGGAGCGAGCCGCACCCGGACCCTTTTTGGCTACTGCCGGCGGTAGTGTCGCTGCGATTGGAACGGCGTTCGGTGGCTCCTGCTTCTCGGCGCTGGGGCGGTCGGTCGAGCGCTACGGTCGGCCACCTGCAGCCGTCCGGACCAGTAGTCCGCCCGGTGGTCTGTGCACTTCTGTCGAAGCGCCGGAGTAAGCACCGGGGGCGCAACCACGATCGCATGGACAGGGCAAGCTGGCACGAGCCAGGGCTGACACTCGCGCGTTCTGCTCGCGATCTCAGGGGTTTGAGCCTAGGGCTCGGGGTGGTGGCTGACTCCCTCGGCCTCGGAATCCGCGGCACCCGGTTCGCGCGACCGCTCGACGTCTCGCTGCGTGTCCGGATACTCGTCCGCGTGGGCATCCCTGTCAGCGCCGCGATCCTGCTCGGCGGCCCCCGCCGCACCGCCCCCTGCCGCTGGCCCGACTGCGCTACCTTGCCGCCGCCCGACGCCGCCTGCGTCGCCCGTCGCGACCGTCGTGCGACGGCGCGGAATCACCGTGTTGAACAGTAGGATCGCCGCGGCCACACCCCAGGCGAACTCGGTCCAGCCGTTGGCGGCAGCCAGCCCCAGCACGTCGCCAGATGCGAGCGCGATGATCGCCGCAGCAGCGAGCGCTACGCCGACGATCAGGCTCATCGTCTTGGCGAGCAGATGTTGCGCGGCGCCGAACAGGAGCAGCCCGCCGCCGATTGCAGTGAGCATTCCGGTCCAGCCGTTGGCGCCGAAGATCCCAAAGACTTTGCCCTCTACCGGCGCTTTACCGTTCGGGAAGTTCGAAAACTTGGGGAAGAAGTGCTGCTTGTACAGGAAGTAGAGGCCCGCGGCGAGCAGAATCGTTCCCAGGATCAGAGCTGGTCCGCGAGCCAGGCTGATGCCCTTCTCAGTCCGCGTTTCGGTCGCTTCAGGCATGAGTTCACCTCCATAAGGTCCAGTGCGCGGCCTTACTACTCCAGATTTTTGATCCGATAAGCGAGGCGCATCGGGAGCGATCTACGTCAGTCTGCGAGCCGCGTGGGGTGTGGAACCTACCCTCCGTCCGCTCGAAGCGTTCGCCCATCCCGCCGCATAGGACGTCAGTAGTAGTGGCGCCGCCCGCCCACGGCACGTCCCATGGATCCAAGCACCATCAGGATCAGGCCGACAACCACGAGGAAAATCCCGATGCTCCACAAAATGGTAATCTTTGCGATGAACCCGATTACCAGCAGGATGATGCCGAGGATGATCATTTACTTCTCCTGGCCGAGGATGATCATTTACTTCTGGCCGTCATTTGACGGCATGAAGAGTTGATACCCACGCAGGCGTCATTCCACTCGGCTGCCCGCCGGCTGTGAGCTGTATATACCTACGGACTGGGACCTACGTACCCAGACCCAGCCGCTGCGAACTTCTGGTGCTGCAAAATAGATCAACGCAGCAGCGGCGCCCTGTGGCTATGGCACCGGCGCGCGCGGCCCAGCGCGGCGCCTCGCACGCTGTCGCGTGAGGTCAGCTTGCGGTGGCGTAGCCCTTTAGGCCACCAAAGTCGAGTAGCACGCATTTCTCGTCGCCGACGATCCACGCGTCGTGCCCAGGCGGCATGTGGAACGTATCGCCGGGACCAAACTCGCGCTCCGTTCCATCATCCATTTTCAGCGCCATGCGGCCTTCCAGGACGTAGCCGATGTGCTCGACCTGGCACGAGTCGGTGCCCGCGAGCCGTTTCACGTTCTCTGACCAGCGCCAACCAGGTTCAAATGTTCCCCGGCCCACTGCATGCCCATTCAGGTCTACGAGGTCGACGCGACCCTTCCCATCTGTGAACTCCCGGACCTCATCCGGGCTTTCGAAACGCTTCCCGACGAGTACTGTCATGGTGCCCCCTTCTCTGGATCGACTGTTTGCTCGCCAGCCTAACTGCGTGGCCATCTTGATGCAAGACACCGAGCGGTACGGTCCGCGCGGTAGTCGTGAAATTCCCCCGTAGCAGCTCGCGGCCGGACCCAGAGCGTCCCCTCGGGCTGATGCCAGCAGCGTGGCCTCGCCCAACGGTTTCGTCAGGAGTGCTCCCACCCGCCCTTCGAATGCCACGCCGGCTCTGCTCCTTGTCGCCGACCGACCCATGGAGCAGCGACTGCTGCTCCAGCTCCGAGCCGACCAGGAGCAGCAGTGCGACGCGGAGCCCGAGCAGCCAGCCGCGTAGCCTTCGTTCGTGAGACCAGCAGTGACGCCGTTGGCTCGAGCCCGGGGCCGGACTGCTCAAACTCGACAGCATTCCCTGCCTCGAGGTGGACGCCTGCTCGTGCGCGAGAACGGTAGTCAGCGTGTTTGCTGGCGGACCGACGACAGGCGCGCTGAGCTAGCAGTCTGGTCGTGTCGAGTGCGTCGCTCGGGTGCGGCAAGAGCAGCCAGCTTCTCGCGCCGGCTGGGGCCGCAAGACATGACCATCGAAGCCGCGTCCCCGTACCATCTCGCGGCCGGCGAGGGCCGGCCGATGTCATGGTTCACCGCTCAGTTCCAGCTTAAGGCATCCGATGCGCAGATCGGTCTGATGGAGCTCGCCGCCACCCCCGGGGTCGAGCCGCCGCTTCATGTGCACCGCAACGAGGACGAGTGGTACTACCTACTCGAGGGGACCGTCACCTTCCACGTCGGCGAGCAGACCTACCGCGGCCAGATCGGCGCGACCGTGTTCTTCCCGCGCGGGATCCCGCACACGTTCACGATCGAGAGCGAAAGCGCCCGGATGCTCCTGCTCAACGCGCCCGGCGGGTTCGAGCGGATGTTCGAGCTCGCGCCCTCCACGCCCGAGGAGGCTATCGCCGCCCTGGCCCGCTACGACGTCGAGGTCGTCGGACCCCATCCCCGTGACGCCGCGGCCGTCGGGCAGTAACCGGATGGTGAGCGCAGAGCCCACTACGGCTTCCGTGTCTCGTACACGGAGAACCATGCGGATCTCGTCACCTTCGGCAAGTCCATCACCATCGCTCACGAGTCCGCTCACGCCACCGTCACCGGCACCGTCGAGAAGGCCAAGCTGATCGCCGGAGCGGTCTCGGTCACCGCGAATGGCTGCAACCTGAAGACCTCGAAGTGCAAGGCCACCCGGTTCAAGCCCGCTGTGACCGCGGGCTCACGCTCCTAGCGCTCGCTTGCGCTATGAGCGGAACCGATTCGCCGCGACCAAGCCCGTGCTGCGGCCGCTCCAAGACATTGCGACCATCCCGATCAGGCTTCTCGCGACCCGCGCTGCGCTTTCGGAGTCGCCGAACCGCCAGCGTTGGCCACCGACCTACGCACATCCCGGGACACATTGGGGACACGTCTCTGCGGAGGCGCCCATCCGCCAAAACAACAACCCCGCCGCAGCGGGCTTTCTCAGTGGGCCGTGAAGGACTCGAACCTTCAACCTTGGGATTAAGAGTCCCCTGCTCTGCCAGTTGAGCTAACGGCCCTGCGGGCGATGTTACCCGCGCCAAGATCAGGCTGGAGCGCCGCTTTCGGGGCGATCAGAGGCTCAACATTGAGCGGCGACGTTCTTCGCGACCGTGGTCGAGCCCTTGGCCTGGGTCAGGGTCAGCTTGGCCGTGGCCTGCTGGGCTTTCGGAAGAAGAGCCAGTGCCTTGATTGCGGCGAGCTCGCCCTTGCGCGTGTCGCCCGCGGCGTAGGCGGTGACTGCCAGGCACTCATAACCCTTGGGCGACGCGGAGGTCGCTGCCGCCTCGGCCTCCCAGGCGCTGGCCGCTGCGGAATAGTTGCCGAGCGCTACGTCGGCGCGTGCCGCCAGGGTGGCAAGGTCGGGATCGGGCGAGGGCGCCAGCTGCACGTATCGATCCCACGCCTGTATCACGCGGGTCAGCTCTTTCCTGCCTGCCGCTGTGAACCCTGTGTTCGAGCTGAAGCCGCTCCCTGTGACGGCGGTCGTCCAGCGCGCTTGCAGCAAATTGCCCCACCCTTGGGCGTTGTTCGGATTCAGCTTGATCTGCTTGAGAGCGGCGGTTTCTTCCTGGCTGACCGCCTGGCTCTGGGCGCTGCCCGACCCACCGCCGATCGCGTTCAGCAAGCCGCCGCCGCTCTGGCCGGTGCCCACGCCGAACAGAACGAGGCCGCCGCCCATCAGCAGCGCGAGCACGACGTACACAGTTTGCACGGTGCGACGACGGCCACGGCTGCGGAGATCGAAGAGCATGGTGTGCTACGAGGCTTCGAGGCTTTCGCCCATCTGCGCGAGCTCGGCTGCCGCGCGCGCCTCCGCACGGCGGTCGGCGATCCTCAGCAGCACGATGCTGGCCAGATAGAGAACAACCAACGGGAGCGTCTCCAGCCCAGTCGTAACCGGGTCGGCCCCCGGCATCGCCGCAGCGATCACGGCGATGATGACCGTAGCGTAACGCCAGTTCCGGATGAGGGTTCGGCCGGTGATCACACCCAGCCGATGCAGCCCCAGCAGGCCGAGCGGCATCTGGAAAGACAGGCCGACCCCGAGCATCGTCAGGATCTGGAACGAGTAGTAGGCCTTCGCCTGAACCAGCGTGTTGAACTGGCTGCTGTTGTAGCCCTGTAGGAAGTGAATCGCGGGCGGGAGGATGAACCAATAGGCGAACCCCGCACCCGCGATGAAGAGCGCGGGCGCGACCGTCATCAGCGGCGTCGCGACGTGGCGCTCGTTCGGGTTGAGCGCTGGGATCACAAACGCGTAGCCCTCATAGATGATCAGGGGCAGGGTGAACAACAGCGCGAAGTAGGCGCACACGACCAGCGTCGTTGTGAACGGCTCGCCGACCCCGATCGTGATCGGCTTCTCCCCTGTCGGCACGCTCTTCGGCAGGGCCTTCGCGGCCTCTGCCGCCCCCTGTTCGATTCGTTGAAACGCTTGCCTGTCGGTGGGCGATAGCTGCGCGGAGGAGGCAAGTTGCCGGGCGCCCGTTTCGATCGACGTAAGGCCATGGCGAAGGCTGGCCGACTCGGTGGGCAACGCCGCCAGGCCGTGCTGGTTCGTTACGGACGAGAGCTGGGGCAGCGCGCGGTTCAGCACGCTGAGCAGGGCGTTGTTCTGCCAGAAGCAGACACCGAAGGCGATGCCCAGCGCGATGCCGCAGACGATCAGCCGAGAGCGCAGCTCGTCGAGGTGCTCGACGATGCTCAGAC
>CATPAX010000202.1 GCA_955652215.1 uncultured Solirubrobacteraceae bacterium
ATCGTGCTCGGCGTTCTCGCAGCAGTGATCCTCACAAGTCCCGGGTGGCCGAGGGTCCGCAGCACTTATTTCTCGTGGTACTGGTTTCGCCACTCGTTTGGGAGTGTGGCTAGCCACTTCCTGATCGACGTCGAGGTGTTCATGGCTGTCGAGGTCGTAGTGCTGGTACTCGGTCTCCTCATCGCACTGGGCCGGAACGCACGTGCCCCCGCTCTGTTTCCACTGAAGCTGATCGCCACCGTCTTTACCGATCTGTTTCGCGGGATTCCGACGCTGATCGTGATGTATCTGTTCGGCTTCGGAATCCCAGCGCTACAGCTGTCGGGTGTGCCCACCAACCTATTCGTGCTGGGAGGTGCGGCGCTTGCGCTGTCCTACTCCGCCTACGTGGCCGAGGTCTACCGAGCAGGGATCGACTCAGTTCACAGCGGCCAGATGGGCGCCGCCCTCGCGGTCGGGCTCACACGAGGACAGGCGATGCGCCACGTGATCGTGCCTCAGGCGATCCGTCGCGTCCTCCCGCCTTTGCTAAACGACTTCATCTCGCTTCAGAAGGATGTCGTCCTGCTGTCGGTGCTCGGCGCGATTGAAGCCTTCCGCCAAGCGCAGATCATCGCTGACTACAACTTCAACTACACGCCGCTCATCGCCACGGCGTTGCTCTACATCTGCATCACCATCCCGCTCGCGCGTGTGCTGGATCGCCTCTCGCGCCGGGCTCGTCAGCGCCGAGAGGCAGTGCTGATGTGAGCGCCGTCCTGGAGCTGCGGGGCGTCACCAAGTCATACGGCGAACGCCAGGTGATCAGAGGGATCGACCTGACCGTCGCCGAGCACGAGGCGGTCGCCCTGATCGGGGCCTCGGGGTCGGGGAAGTCGACGTTGCTCCGTTGTATCGACCTGCTCGAGGACATCGACGACGGCGACGTGCTGCTCGACGGCGAGGTGATCACCGACCCGTCCGTCGACGCGGTCAAGATCCGCCGCCGGCTGGGAATGGTGTTCCAGGCCTTCAACCTGTTTCCCAATATGACGGTCGCCGAGAACGTCGCCCTCGGGCCACGGCGCGCGCACGGAGAGCCGAAGGAAAAGGCGACGGAGCGGGCGCGTGAGCTGCTCGAGCGCTTCGGCCTCGCCGGACGCGAGGGGGACTATCCCGACCGCCTGTCCGGCGGCCAGCAGCAGCGGGTGGCGATCGTGCGCGCGCTGGCCACGAATCCGCGGGCGCTCCTGCTCGACGAGGTTACGAGCGCGCTCGACCCTGAGCTGGTCGGTGAGGTGCTGACGGTGATCCGCGACCTCAAGCACGAGGGCATGACGATGATGATCGCGACGCACGAGATGGCTTTTGCGCGCGAGGTGGCCAACGAGGTGTGCTTCCTGCACGAGGGTCTGATCGCCGAGCGCGGCAGCCCCGAGCAGATCTTCGCCGATCCGCAGCGCCCCGAGACCCAGCGGTTCCTCCAACGCGTGCTGGAAACACGTCGGCTCTAGCGCCTCGGCGCAAAGAACGCCCGCAACAGGTCCGCTGAGTCCTCCGCGAGCAGCCCCGACGCGACCTGAGGCCGGTGATTCAAACGAGGCTCGTCGAGCACGTTGAAGACACTTCCCCCTGCGCCCGCCTTCGGATCGGACGCTCCGATGACCACGCGCGGCACGCGTGCCAGCACGATCGCGCCGGCGCACATGGCGCACGGCTCGAGCGTCACATACATCACGGCGTCGAGGATCCGCCAGCTACCCATGGCCCGAGCGGCCTCGCGGAGCGCGATGAGCTCCGCGTGGGCCGTGGGATCGGCACGCAGCTCCCGCTCGTTGTGAGCGGACGCGATGACCTCGCCTTCCCGAACGACGACCGCACCGATCGGCACATCGTCGTGGTCGAGCGCGAGACTGGCCTCGCGAAGCGCCAGGCGCATGAAGTACTCATCACGGGGGAAGAAATGAGAATTCACCGAACGAGCGATGTGCCGTGGTGGTGGGCAACTTTGCCAACGGTGATGATGTTAAGGGCGTGGGCGGGGGGCGCCGCCTACCCATGACCCGCAGCTCGCTATTCCGTGCATCCGCGTTCGTGACGCTGACGATCGCGCTCCTCGCTGTGCTTGGGTCGCGTCCAGTTGGCGCTTCGGGTCGCGGCTTGCCGACCGCTCCGGCGGCGAGCTACGTGCCAGGGGAGGTGATCGTCGGGTACTCCGCCAGCGGGGCAGCCCAGGCACTCGCCGCCCGGGCGTCAGGCTCGGGGCAGGTGCCGGACGAGCAGGTGGTCCGACTTCCGGCAGGGACCAGCGTGTGGAGCGCCATCGCCCGCCTGCGCCACAGGCCGGGGGTCGCGTTCGCAGCTCCCGACTACGTCGCCCACGTCGCAGGCCTGTTCATCCCAAACGACCGCGGCCGCGATGGCCACCGCGCCGGTTGGGAGGCCGTGCAGTGGAACTTCCTGGCCAGCGCGGGAGTCAACGCCCCTCAGGCGTGGTCGAACCTGATCGCCGATCACCGGCCGGGAGGGCGTGGCGTGGTCGTGGCGATCCTCGACACCGGCGTGGCCTACAGGAACTGGTATCGCTTCCAGCGCTCACCGGACTTCGCGGGTACGCGGTTCGTCGCTCCCTACGACTTCATCGCGCACAACCGCTACCCGCTCGACAGAAACGGGCACGGCACGTTTATCGCCGGTACCGTCGCCGAGGCAACAAACAACCGCCTCGGCCTCACCGGCCTAGCGTATGGCGCGAAGATCATGCCGATCCGGGTTCTCGACCAGCAGGGACTCGGCGACGCCGCGACGATTGCTAAAGGCATTTACTACGCGGTCAAACACGGCGCGGCGGTGATCAACCTCAGTCTGGAGTTCCCGCCGCAGTACGGCGCATCAGCTATTCCAGGTGTGATTCGCGCGATCGCTTTTGCCCACGACCACGGGGTGACGGTCGTCGGAGCGGCCGGCAACGACGGGGAGATGCGGGTCGCCTACCCGGCCCGAGCCCCCGGAGTGATCTCGGTCGGGGCGAGTACCGCCGACCGCTGCCTCGCCGACTACTCCGACGCTGGGCCAGGCCTCGATCTGGTCGCGCCAGGCGGCGGTGAGGATGCCCTGATCGCCGGCGACCCAAATTGCCAGCCTGGGCGCCGCCTGCCCGACATCTCCCAGATGACTTTCTACGGGCCGGCTCATCCGGAGCGGTTCTTGCTGCCCACCGGGTGGTTTGGGACATCGATGGCCGCAGCCCACGTGGCGGCGACCGCGGCCCTGGTGATCGCCAGCGGGGTGATCGGCCGGCAGCCCACACCCGATCAGGTCCTTGCCCGGCTCGAGCAGACGGCTCGGCCGCTGGGAGGACCGGCACCTAACGGGTACTACGGCTACGGGCTGCTCGACGCTGGGGCTGCGACCGCACCAGCGGTCCCAACCTCAGGGGGCTAGCTCACACGAGCTTCGTGATCGCGATCACCATCGAGGCGAGCACGAGAACCAGGATCGCCACCTGGGTCCACAGCCAATGACGGGGCATGGAAGGAGAAGTTAGCCGCTTCACTGCGGCTCTATCGTCCGCAAGGTGACCGAACACCTCA
This sequence comes from uncultured Solirubrobacteraceae bacterium, assembly GCA_955652215.1. Next base: position 3,573 of record CATPAX010000202.1, read on the forward strand.
GCCCGGTGCTGAAGGCGATGAGCGACGCCGTCCTCGCGGTGGCCGGCAATCTGTCCGTTGACGAGGTCCTCCAGCGACTCGTCCACGGCGCTCGCGAGTTAGCCGGCGCTCGGTACGCGGCGCTCGGAATTCCTGACGGGGAAGGCGGCTTCCGGCGGTTCCTCGTCTCGGGAATGACAGATGAGCTGGTGCAGGCCATGGGGCCGCTCCCCCGGACGCACGGGATGCTTGGAGCGATCCTCGAGCAGCCACATCCCTACCGGACCAAAGACATCCACCACGATCCTCGCTTCCAGGGCTGGTGGCCGCGGCGCCACCCCGACATGCGCTCGTTCCTCGGTGTCCCGATCGTCTCTCCGGACGGGGTGATCGGAGCCTTCTACCTGACCGAGAAGGAGGGGGCCGAGGCGTTCGGCGAGCACGACCAGGAGATGATCGAGCTGCTCGCCTCACATGCTGCGATCGCGATCACCAATGCGCGCCTCTATGAGCAGAGCCGGGAGCTGTCGGTGATGTCCGAGCGCAACCGCCTGGCGCTTGAGCTTCACGACGTGGTCAGCCAGAAATTGTTCAGCCTGATGCTCACCGCCGAGGCGGCAGCCGCGCAGCTCGACCGCGACCCGGCTGGGGCGAGAGCCCAACTCGAGCGGCTCCGCGAGCTCGCCCGCCAGGCGCTCGAAGAGCTGCGGGCTCTGATCCTGGGCCTGCGTCCCCCCGAGCTCGAGCGTGACGGGCTCGAGGGAACGCTCCGCAAGGAGGTCGCGATGCTCTCGCGTGTCCACGGCGTGGCGATCGACTTCCAGGTCGAGCACCACGGCGACGGTGCCGCCCTGAACGGCGATCGAGATCTTGCGGTGCTCCGCATCGCTCACGAAGCGCTGCAGAACGCTCTGCGTCACGCCGGCGCGGAGCGCGTGGTCCTTCGGGTGGCACGGCGCGCCGACGGCCTGACGATCGAGGTGGTCGACGATGGTGTGGGATTCGATCCCGCCAGCGGCGAAGTTCGCTCCCGGCATCTGGGCTTGACGTCAATGGAGGAACGCGCCCGGGAGCTCGGGGGTCACCTCGAGATCCGCTCGGCGCCCGGTGTCGGTACCACGGTTGTGTTGGAGCTAGATGGCGGTGAGTGAGCGTCCGATTCGGCTGCTGATCGTCGACGACCACGCGGTGGTCCGGGAGGGCCTGCGGGCGTTCCTGGGATTGCAGGACGACGTCGAAATCGTGGGGGAGGCCGCTGACGGGGCGGAGGCAGTGACGCAGGCGCGACTACTGCGGCCGGACGTGATCCTGATGGATCTCGTGATGCCGCGCCTGGATGGCGTCAGCGCGATGCGCGAGCTCCGAGCAGAAGTTCCCGAAAGCCGGGTGATCGTGCTCACAAGCTTTCTCGAGGACGAGCGCCTACTTCCCGCGATCGAGGCCGGCGCTGCCGGCTACCTGCTTAAGGACGCTGAACCGTCAGAGCTCTCGAGGGCGATCAGGGCCGCCCACGCCGGCGAGGCTGTGATCGACCCCACCGTCGCCGCGCGGCTGGTGCGCGCACTGTCGGATCGATCGGGGCGCCCACCCGATCAGGTCGGGACCCTGACCCACCGCGAGCGAGAGGTGCTCAAGTTGATCGCCCGCGGGCAGTCGAACAAGCGGATTGCCCTCGAGCTGGGGATCTCCGAGAAGACGGTCAAGGCACACGTCGGTCATCTGCTCGCCAAGCTCGGAGTCGCCGACCGCACCCAGGCGGCGCTGCTGGCCGTCCGCCAAGGGATGGCCTGAAGACCCAGTTGGACGGGGGTTCGGACCGGAGACCTAGGACCAATTACCACTGGTTGATCGGACCGCGCGTGGCGTACCGTGGTTGGCATGCCGCTAGCGATCATCACCGGTGGCTCGCGTGGTCTGGGGCTCGCCCTCGCGCGAGTCCTTGCTCAGCGTGGCTGGACGCTCGTGCTCGACGCGCGCGGCGCCGATCGCCTGCAGCAAGCCGCCCGCGAAGTCGGCCAGCTCACCGAGGTTCGCGCCGTTGCCGGCGACGTCGCGGACGGATCGCACCGGCAGGCGCTCGTGCACGCGGCCGGCGAACGCGTTGACCTGCTCGTCAACAACGCGAGCGTGCTCGGCCCCAGCCCCCAGCCGTCGCTGACCGACTACCCCCTTGCCGAGCTCGAGCACGTATATCGCGTCAACTCGCTGGCGCCGCTGGCGCTGGCCCAACTGGTGATCCCGCTGATGCCCGCGGGTGGCTGCATCATCAACGTCACATCCGATGCCGCTGTCGAGCCGTACGCAGGGTGGGGAGGGTATGGATCGTCGAAGGCGGCGCTCGAGCAGATCAGCGCAATCCTTGCCGCCGAGCGGATCAACCTGCGCGTGTATGCAGTCGATCCGGGAGATATGCGTACCCAGATGCATCAGGAGGCGTTCCCCGGAGAGGACATCTCCGACCGACCGCTTCCAGAGGAGAGCGTTCCCGGGCTGCTCGCCCTGATCGACGGCGAGCTGCCGAGCGGCCGCTACCAGGCGCGGGCCATCGAGCACCGGGCCACACGCGAGGCCACCGCGTGAGCATTTCGGCGCTCGACACAGGAAGCATTGCGTTCGAGCTTCCCCGCGCACTCGAGGCCAGAGAGCCGGCTGAGGCGCGCGGCCTGCGCCGCGACCAGGTGCGCATGATGGTCGCCCGCCGCTCCGATCAGTCACTCGCGCACAAGCTGTTCTGCGAGCTTCCTGATGTTCTCGACCCAGGCGATCTGCTCGTGGTGAACGTCTCTGCGACGCTTCCCGCGGCCCTTCCGGCCAGGTGTCCCGATGGCACAGCCGTGAGGATCCACGTCGCCACCCGCGTTCCGGGCCTGGAGGATCGTTGGCGGGTCGTTGAGGTCCGTAGCGAGGACGGTTCGCGACCCGAGCGCGGGCGTGCGGGCGAGCGGCTCGCGTTGCCGGGCGGGGCTGCACTCGAGCTTGTGGCGCCCTACGCCCGAAGTGCGCGGCTGCGGGTGGCGCGAATCGACGGTGTGGATGGCCCGGTGGAGGATTACCTGCGCCGCTACGGGCGCCCGATCAGCTACGGCTACGCCCCGCAGGAATGGCCCCTCGAGGCCTACCAGACCGTGTATGCGTGCTCACCTGGGAGCGCCGAGATGCCGAGCGCGGGCCGCCCGTTCACGCCAGAGCTGATCGTGCGACTCTTGGCCATGGGCGTTCTGATCGCGCCGCTGACGCTGCACGCAGGCGTGTCCTCGCCCGAACGGCACGAGCCACCGTTCCCCGAATGGTTCGAGGTTCCCGAGCCGACGGCAGAGCTGGTGCGGGTGGTTCGCAGCCGCGGCGGGAGGGTGATCGCGGTCGGCACTACCGTGGTCCGTGCGCTGGAGTCGATCGCCCAGCGGGGCGGTCGCGTCGCGGCGAGGTCAGGATGGACGAATCGGGTGATCTCGCAGGAGCATCCGCCGCGTCTGGTCGACGGGCTGATCACTGGCTGGCACGAGCCGGAGGCCTCGCACCTGTGGATGCTGGAAGCACTGGCAGGGCCGGAGCTGATCGGCCGGAGCTACCGAGTGGCACTGGCGTCCGGATATCTCTGGCACGAGTTCGGCGACAGCCATCTGCTGCTCCCCTAGCCGCCGA
>CATPAX010000203.1 GCA_955652215.1 uncultured Solirubrobacteraceae bacterium
CTCCATGCCGCGAGCGGCGGGTCGGTGCCCTCCACGAGTAGCTCGCTCACGGTCGCGCGCCCCATCTGGTCCAGGCGCTCGCGAGCCCCCTCGAGGTCCCGTGCCACAGTGTCCCGGAGCATGCCGTTGTATTCCAGGGCCGATCCACCGCAGCGTGATCCGGTGCTGGCTTGGGGCACAACGCTCACTACGGTCACCGTTGGCTGATCGCTACCGGCGAGCTGATGGGCGAGATCGATCGCCGCCGTTCCTGCGCGTCCGGGCTCGAACAGCACCAGAATCCTCTTGCTCGCCAGCGCAGTTGACATACCTCTAACAGACTGTACGCCGTGCGCTTCGGGCGCTGGACGAGGCGGGCTCGGAGTCGCGGCCGGACCGCCCGCTGCGCTCGGGCGGCGGACGAGGCAACTCACGCCTCGTCCGCACCCCCGAAGGCTGACTAGCTCAAATGGAACACGAAGTCGTACTGCGTGCCACCCTCACGCGAGATCAGGTTCATCTCGCCGCGGGCGTCGCTATAGGCGCCGGTTCCGCCGGTGATCGCCAGCACGCTGTTCTTAGTGTCGTAGTACGGACCCTGGACCGTGATCTGGCCACCCTTCAAGAATGTCGTCCAGTTGCACTCATAGCTGCCTTCCGCGGGCGCGATCCGGATGCATGAGCCCTGATCGGTGCCGACCTGCTCGACATTAGCCGGGTTGTACACCTTGTTGTGCCACGTGAGCAGATTGCCTGTGACGTCGCCCGACCCGGCCGAGTGGATGACGGTGTCGGTCACGGCATGCTCGATGACGTGGACGGTGGCTTGCCCATCCGCACTCTGCTTCGCGGCCGCCGGAGCCTTCTCGGCATTGGCGATCCCGGGCGCTCCGATCGCGACCCACCCGGCGAACGCGAATGTGACCATGGCGAGTCCGACGCGGAACTTGAAGCCGATCGCGCTGAGACCTGCAGGATGGCTGCTCATGGGTCCCACACTCCTTATGTGAATGATTGGTACGAGATTGTGCGCTCATCCTATGCGCCGCAAGCGGCGCTCGCACCAGCACCCGAACATTGCCGGCGCCGATAGCCGTGTCGCTCGGATGACCGCCCGTGTCCCCCGTTCGAGGATGATGTGCCACACGATCGAGATCGGGAACGCGTGCGTGGCTGATACTCCATCCGGTGCCATCCGGGCGATCGTGCTCGACTTCAACGGGACGCTCGCGCAGGACAACCACCTTGTCGCACCCCTGTTCGTCGAGATGTTCGCTTCGGTCGGCGTGCCGTTGACGCCCGATGACTATTACAGGGACCTGGCCGCTTTGGCCGACCGAGAGGTAGCCGAGCTTGCGATCAGAAGAGCGGGCCTGCCGCTGCACCGAGCACATCGAGACGCGCTCGTGAGCGCCAGACTCGAGGGCTACCTGACCGCCGTCGAGGAGCAGCCCCCGATCGCAGGGCACACGATCGGGTTCGTACGCTCCGCGGCTAAGCGCGTCGAGCTCGCGATCGCATCGGGGGCGTATCGTCGCGAGATTGAGCACGTCCTATGCGCGGCGGGTATCCGGGACTGCTTCAAGGTCGTTGTCTCGATCGACGAGGTGCGCCACGGCAAACCCCACCCCGAAGGATTCCGCCGCGCGCTAGCTGAGCTCAACGCACTGACCGGTACCGAACCGCCGATCGAGCCTCATCAGACGGTCGCCGTCGAGGACGCGACCGGCGGGGCCCAGGCCGCACGGGCGGCTGGGATGCGGGTGGCGGCGATTCGCGGACCGGGATACGACGTCTCGAGCGGATTTGCGGATCTGGTGATCGAGAGACTCGACCGCGGGTCGCTCGAGCTGCTGCTTGGCCTGGGATCGACCGGGCGCCCGCACGCTCCTGGCTCGGCCAGATGATCGCCGTGCTTGGCGGTCTCGGCGCTGCCACGGCGTGGGCGCTCGCGACACTGTGCTCGTCTCGTTCGAGCCGGTTGATCGACGTGTACTCGGTCACGGCGTGGGTCATGCTGGTGGGACTGCTGATCACAGCACCCGTGGCGGCGATTCACGGCGTTCCGGCCGCTCTCGACGGCACCCCGGGGCTCTGGCTGGTCCTTTCGGGCGCGGGGAACGTCGGCGGTCTGGTGCTCTTATACGGCGCGATGCGAATCGGGCAGGTGTCGCTTGTTGCGCCGCTCGTCTCGACCGAAGGAGCGATCGCGGCCGTGATCGCGGTCCTGGCGGGCGAGAGCCTCGCGCCCGCTGTCGGAGTGACACTCGCGGTGATCGCAATCGGCGTCTGCCTGGCGGCGATGCCGGTGGCAGATCCGCTCCCGCTTCATGGCGCTGCCCGTCCCAAGATGCTGCTACTCGCGTTGGGTGCCGCGTGCTCGCTGGGTGGGAGCCTGTACGCCACGGGGCGCGCGGGCGCAGCATTGCCGGTTGCGTGGGTCGCGCTGTCGGCTCGGGTGTTCGGCACGGTCGTCCTCGCCGTGCCCCTCGCATTGCTGGGTCGGCTGCGACTGACCCGCCCAACCGTTCCACTCGTTGTCGCATCGGGCGTGTGCGAAGTTCTGGGTTTCTACTCTTACACCACCGGCGCGCGGCACGGCATCGCGGTCGCCGCGGTCCTCTCCTCGCAGTACGCCGCGCTCGCTGCGCTCGGCGCTTACGTTCTCTTCAGAGAGCGACTTCACCGCGTACAGCTAATCGGCGTGGTGACAGTTCTGGCGGGAGTCGCGCTGCTCAGCGCAATGCAAGCCTGAGAGAGGCCGCGCACCTCACAGCACAGCCCTGATCTCTTGCTCGAACGTTGCGATGTGCTCGGCGAGGATCTCTCTCGCTCGCAGCGCCTCGCCGGCGGTGATCGCGCGGAGCATCTCGTCGTGCTCGTGGACGCGCGCGAACAGATGCGGGAGGCGATCGATGACGAGATGCCAGATCCGCAGGGAGAGGTTGAAGTACCGGCCGAGCGTCTCCTCCATGAACGGATTGGCCGCGCAGCGATAGATGAAGCGGTGGACCCGGGCGTCGAGCACCATCAGCTGCTCGCGGTCGTCGCTGCCCTTGCTTTCCGCCAGCTGCTCGAGCAGGCCATCCATCTCTCGTACCTGGGCTGCGGTGATGCGCTGCGCTGCGCGGTACGCGGCGTGTCCCTCGAGCTGGATGCGGACATCGGAGATGTGCGCCAAGTCGGTGATGTTGATCTCCGATGCGAACGTTCCGCGGCGCGGAAAGACGGTGACCAGATTCTCCAGCGCGAGCCGCTTGATCGCCTCGCGCACGGGAGTGCGCCCCATCCCGAGGCTCTGGCCGAGGAGGTCCTCGTCGATCGGAGCCCCCGGGGCAAGGCGCAGCGTGACGATCATGTCGCGCATCTCCTCGTAGGCACGGTCGGCCAGAAGCGTGCGCGAGTGCGGGCGCGATCGCGGGCTCGCCGCGCGGGGCGAGGCGGGACGGCTGGTCGTATGCGATGGCTGACTGGCTATGAACCGGTCCGGTCGAGTGCACGACTGATATATCAGTCGTGTGTGGATGGAGCTTATACCGGGGCGCCATGGCGCACCAGCGGCTGCACGGCGTCTTTCTGGCCTCTCATTCGGTATCACCGGGTTGGCGTCGCCGCTGGAGTCGGGTATCACCGGGTTGGCGTCGCCGCTGTAGGTTTCCGTACATGACCGAAGCCGAGCAGGTCGTGCTGCGGATCGAGGCGGGTGACGCTGAGCGAGCCCGGGAGATCGTCTCGGAGGTAGCGCGTCACACGCCGTTACTCAGTACCCGCAGCCTCTCGGAGAGATGCGGGGGAAGGGTGCTGCTGAAGGCCGAGAACCTTCAGCGGACGGGCTCCTTCAAGCTCCGTGGCGCGATGCATAAGCTCACGCGCTTGGGGGACGTCGAGGGCGTTGTCGCCGGGAGCGCCGGTAACCACGGCCAGTCACTTGCCTATGCGGCTCGCGCCAAGGGAATGCGCTGCGAGGTGTTCATGCCGAGGGAGGCCGCCGTCGCGAAGGTGGCAGCCGTCGAGGCGTTCGGGGGCACGGTGAACCTCGGTGGCGACTCGGTCGACGATTGCGTCGCGGCGGCCCGCGAGCGCGCTGCGACCAGCGGCGCTGCGTTCGTTCACCCCTTCGATGATCCGGACATCATCCTTGGACAGTCGACGCTCGGTCTCGAGCTGCTCGAGGACGTCCCCTACATGTCGACGGTTGTCATTCCGGTCGGAGGAGGTGGGCTCCTCACTGGGGTCGCCGGGGCGATCAAGGCCCAGCGTCCCGAGGTGCGGGTGATCGGCGTGCAGGTCGAGACCTGCTCTCCGTTCGTGGACGCGCTGGCGGGAAAAGCGACGGAGCCCGTGCCACCCGCGGCGACGATCGCAGACGGGATCGCGATCAAGCGCCCCGGGGAGATCACGCTCGAGCTCGCGCGCCGCTGGGTCGACGAAATGGTCGTGGTCGCCGAGGCTGACATCGCCGACGCGATGGTGTGGCTGCTCGAGCGCTCGAAGCTCGTGGTCGAGGGCGGGGGAGCGGTGGGGGTAGCGGCATTGATTGCCGGGCGGGTCGTTCCCGCGGCGGAGGGATCGACGGTGATCGTGCTGTCGGGGGGCAACGTCGATGCCGGACTCCTGGCGGCGATCGCTCACCGCCACGAGACGATCGCGGGCCGGCGCCTACGGGTGTTCACGACAGTCCCGGATCGGCCCGGAGGGCTGGTGGCGCTGCTGACGCTGATCGCTCAGGCGGGCGGCAACATCGTGCATGTCGACCACGTCCGTGAAGCGGTCGCGCTTCGAGTGCGCGAAACGGGCGTGGCGGTCGCGCTCGAGACCCGCGGGGCGCAGCACAGCGACGCGATCGTGGCTGCGCTGAAGGAGGCGGGCTACACGGCGCGGCGGCTCGAGGAGTAACTGCGGCACGGCGCGGCGGCGGCTCGAGGAGTAACTGCGGCATGGAAACGACGCCTCTGGCTGCCACGCGGTAGGAATGTCGATGCGGCCAATGTGTGCGGGCTAGCAGCTAGTCCCCCAGCTCGGCCCGCCGCCTGACCACGAACTCCTCGAGCTCGGCGCGGATCGCATCGTCCATCGGAGGCTGCTCGTAGGACTCGAGCGTGGAGCGCCAGATCTCGGCGGCGCGGGCGGTCGTGTCGCGAGCCCCGCGTTTGGTCCAGCGGTCGAAGTTCTCCGTAGAGGACAGCAGCGGCCGGTAGAAGCACTCGCGGAAGCGCTCGAGCGTGTGAACCGCGCCGAGGAAGTGGCCGCCGGGTCCGACCTCCTCGTGAGCGCCGAATGCAAGCGAGGCCTCGTCGATCTCGAGCGGTGTGAACTCGTGGCGGAGCTCGCGCAACAGCTCGATATCGACGATGAACTTCTCGTAGCAGGACACGAGTCCGCCCTCGAGCCAGCCGGCCGAGTGCATGACGAAGTTGGCGCCCGCGAGGAACGTGGGCAGGAGCGTCATCAGCGACTCGTACGCGGCTTGGGCGTCGACGGTCTGGGAGGCGTTCAAAGCGCCACCCCCTCGCCAGGGAAGGCCGAAGTGACGGGCGATCTGGCCCGTGCACAGGACGCCGACCCCCGATTCTGGCGTGCCGAACGACGGCGAGCCCGACTGCATGTCGGTGTTCGACAGGAACGAACCGAACACCACTGGACAGCCAGGGCGAATCAGCTGAGCGAGGGCGATTCCGGCCAGTCCCTCGGCCATCTGCTGGACCAGCGTGGAGGGCAGCGAGACCGGCGACATCGCGCCCATCAGCAGGAAGGGCGTGATCACCACAGCCTGATTGGCCTTCACGTATTCGAACATCGCTGCCAGCATCCGGTCGTCGTAGCGAAGCGGCGAGTTGACGTTGATGAGCGAGATCGACACGGGCGCGCGCTCGATCGCCTCTCTGCCGCCGAACAGGATCTCGCCCATCCGGATCGTGTCCGCGGCGTTCGGCCCCGATGTGACCGACCCCATGTACGGCTTGTCCGACAGGGTCTGGAGCGCGAACACCATGTCGAGGTGCCGGGAATCGAGCGGCCGGTCCTCTGGCTCGCAGATCGTGCCGCCCGGTGAGTCGAGCTCCGGGAAGGACTGTGCGAGGCGCACCAGGTTCTCGAAGTCGGCCATCTTGGCGTCGCGGCGCACGTCGCCTTCCCGGATGAACGGACAGCCGTACACCGGGCCGAACACCATGTGATCTCCGCCGATGTGTGCGGTGCGCTCGGGGTTGCGGGCCTGGAGCTCGAATTCCGCCGGCGCCTTCGCCACCTGCTCGAGGATGAACTCGGGGTCGAAGCGAACGCGGTTCTCATCCTCGACGATCTGTCCCGCGCCGCGCAGGAGCTCGACAGCCTCAGGCAGCAGGAACTCGATCCCGATGTCCGAGACCAGCCGTCGCCAGCCCTTATCGAGGACGGCCATCGCGTCCTCGCTGAGAATCTCGTAGCGGGGCATGGCGTTGACGAACAAAGCTGGCCTCCTTAGGGCATCAGGGCTCGTGAGCGGGGTGAGGGTACTTGACCTCGCCGAGGGGATCCGTAATATATCCCTCATGGAACAAGAGTTCCAAGTTCTTAAGAAGCCAGACCACGAGAAGGCCGGCAACGGCAAGCTGGGCAATGGGGCGCCGGCCCACGGTGTGGCCGCTGTCGACCGGGGCGCCGACCTCCTGCTGCGGGTGCTCGAAAGCGAGCGGCCCGTCGGCCTTGGTGAGCTGGCCGCCGCCAGCGGGATCCCGAAAAGCACCGCGTCGCGCCTGCTCACCGCGCTCGAGCGCCGGGGGCTGATCGAGCAGGATGGCGAGCGTGGACGGCTGCGTCCGGGTCCGGCAATCCTGCGCGTGGCCGAGCGCGGGATGCTCGAGCGAAACGTGGTTGAGCTGGCCCGGCCGGCACTTGACAGGCTGAGCGAAGCCACCGGCGAGACGATCAACCTAGCGGTGCCTGGACTGGAGGGAGTCGAGCACGTCGCGCAGGTCGACGGTCGGCACTTTCTCGGGGCCGGTCAGTGGCTCGGCCGAGCGGTCGAGTACCACTGCTCCGCGAACGGCAAGGTGTTCCTGGCGTTCGGGCGGGCAAGCGTCCCGGCGACGCTGACCCACCACACGGCGAGCACGATCACCGACCCCGGCCTGCTTGAGCAGGAGCTGACGGCGGTGCAGCGGACCGGGTTCGCGAGCGCGATCGACGAGCTCGAAATGGGCCTGGCGGCGATCGCGGTACCGATTCGAGGCGCTCGCGGCGACGTCGTCGCTGCGCTCAGCATCTCGGGTCCCACCCTGCGGATGACGCCGACGCGGATCCGCGAGTTCCAGACAGTCCTGATCGCTGAGGGCCGCGCGCTCAGCCGGCGTCTCGGCCACCGCGAGAAAGGAGACGAAGCCGCATGATGAGCAACGAGGAAATCCTCCAGCTCCTCTACGACGAGACGCTGATTGGCAACGCGCCGGCGGTCAAAGATGGCGTCAACGACGGCCTCGGGCAGGGCATCGAGCCCGAGCGGATGCTCTACGACGCGCTGATTCCGTCGCTCGAGGAGGTCGGCGCTCGGTTCGAGCGCGGCGACTACTTCGTTCCCGAGATGCTGATCGCGGCCCGCGCGATGCAAGGGGCGCTCGACATCCTGCGCCCGCTGCTCGCCGAGACCGACACACAGCAGGTGGGGACCTTCCTGATGGGCACCGTCAAG
>CATPAX010000204.1 GCA_955652215.1 uncultured Solirubrobacteraceae bacterium
GAGGATCGGCAGGAAGAACTCGCGCGGGTGCGCGATGGCTGACGACGTCGTGGTGATCGATGAGGGAACGAGCGGCGGAAACAGGTTCAGCCGAAACGCGAAGATGTCGATCAGGATGATCCCGAGGAAGAACGGCGGCATCGCGTAAAGGACGAAGGTCAGCGTCGTCATGGCGTAGTCACCGATGCTGTTGCGTCTGATCGCGATTCCGGTCGGGATCGCGATCAGCAGCGACAGCACGAGAGAGGCGCCTGAGAGGTAAATGCTGCGCCCGGCATTCCCCTTGAGCAGCTGGGCGACGCTCTGGCCCTGCTTATAGGAGTAGCCGAAGTCGAGGACCGCCAGATGCCGCAGGTAGGTCCCGAACTGGACGACGAGCGGCTTGTCGTACCCGTGCGTCCTGTTCCATGCGGCGATCTGATCGGGCCGAGCCCCGCGGCCGAGCACCTGATGGACGGGGCTGCCCGAGATCAGGTGCAGCAGTTCGAAGGTGATCGCCGCGATCCCGACGGTGATCAGGATTGCGATCAGGATCCGGCGGATGATGTATCCGAGCATCGTCGGGCGTCTTTAGTTCGTCCGGGAACCGCCTATTTCTTGTTGACCCACCAGAACTGTGGCCAGAACCCGTACTGGGTTAGGCTCAGGTACGAGGCCTGCGGTCCGCCAATTCGGTTGGAAACCGAGTAGACGATGTCGTAGTTTGGGTACCAGATGACGGGCAGCGCGGTGGCCTCATACGACGCTTCATTCGTGACGGCGTTTGGGTTGGTGCCGTACACAGACGCCTTGATCAAGCTGTCCATCGTCGGGTCGCTGTAGCCGCCGCTGTTGAACGAGCCGCCGGTGTTGAAGATCGAGTTCTGCGTCGGATAGAACTCGTTGGAGAAGCCTCCGTAGTTCTCGATGCCCCAGGCGTTGTTGAAACGCGCGACCGACGGGTCGGCAGTGTTGTAGTTGGCGGAGATGTAATTGAACGTCTTCTGCTGGAGAGTGGCGTTGATCCCGGCAGCCTGTTTGGCCTCGGAGGCCACAGCCTCATCGTTGAGCGCGACGAATGGGGCGCTCGCCGCGGTCTGCGTGGCCCAGCTGAACGCCAGCGGTGTCCCCGCGGGGATCCCGGCCCCACACTGGTTGGCCCCGCTCCCGGCGTTCTGACAGGTGCTCTGTCCGTTGGGAACGACGTGCCAGCCATGGGCCTTCAGCAGCGCGACGCCCTTCGCGGGGTCGTACGGATACGGAGGGTTCAGCGAGTTGGCGGGCGTGTACGGGGTCTTTGGGACCGACGGCACAGGGCCGTACGCGAGCCCGGCGGCCCCGTGGTAGATCCCCTGGATGATCGCCGACTCGTTGACCATCATCTGCATGACCTGACGGAAGTAGGGCTGCGCGACGATGGCGTTGAAGTGGCCGGTCTTGTCCTTGAAGTTCCAGACAGCTCCGGCCCAGCCGAAGTCCGGCAGGCCGTACGTGCTGTAGCCGTGGGCTTTCAGCTCGCCGACGTCGGCGAGCTGTGAGAAATCGATGTTCGCAATGTCGAGGCTGCCGGACAGCATTGCGTTCAGCTGGGGTGTGATCCCGGTGTAGGTCACTCCCTGGACCGAGTCGACGTATGGCTTCGGGGTGCCGCCGAAGTCGGCGTTGGCCTTGATCGTCCACGAGTCCGTGACCGGGCTGAAGCTCGAGATCACGAACGGCCCGTCTGCGATCTTCCACAGCGGATTGCTGCCGAACGAGCTCACCTGGCCGCCGAGCTTTCCGAGATAGTCGAAGATCTTCTTAGCGTTGGCCGGGACGTTCCAGTCGAGGTGCGGGCCGCCGGACGAAGCGACGTTCCAGTCCGTGCTCGGGAGCGGGTAGAGATTGAATCCGAGCTGGTTGTTGAGGAAGAAGCCGGGGTTGAAGGCCTGCTTCAGGTGCATCACGACCGCGTCTTGGCCGCTCGCGGTGGCGCTCGCGAGGCTGTCCGGGAAGTAGCCCGCCGTGTACGCGCTCCAGTTTGAGGCGTTCTCGTGGACAGCTGCCTTGATCAGCGCGATGTCGAACAGCAGGTCCTGGGCGGTGACCGGCTTGCCGTTGCTCCACTTGTAGCCCGATTTCAGCTGGACCGTGACCGTCTTGTTGCCGTCGCTGAACACCGGCTTGTTGGCGAGGCTGAGCGAGTAGTCGATCTGCGGCGAGGAGCCGTACGCCTGGTTGTTATAGAGCGGCTCGTACATCGCCGCAATCCACTGGTAGGTGAAGGTCCCTGCGTCAGCCGCCGGGACGACCGGGAAGATCGTGGTCGGCGTCAGACCGGTGATCTGCCCGTAGGTGATCGTGCCGCCGTGCGTCGGGGTGCCCACCTTCGGGAGCGTTCCGTAGAGCTGGGGTTGGCGGAGAGTGCCCGCGGCTGCGCCGCCGCTACCGCCACTGCTGCTACTCGAAGAGCCACACGCGGAAAGCGCCACGGCGGCGCTCGCCAGTACAGCGGCGATCAGCACGCGTCTCAGCGCGCCGGGTGGGGCGTCCGAAGTGCTCACAGCAGAATTCGCGCCGTCAGAGCGCATAAAACCCCTCCTCCCAGGAACCATGAAGTCCGGCAATCTACCAGGGGGCGAGCCGGATGGCGCCAGGCGGTGATTGAACGTTCGTTAGCACGGGATTGGGCCGCTCGAAGATACTGCGCTCGCGAGTACGTTGAGCGACCGTCGAGGGATTAGACGCTCGCGACCGGCGCGCGAATTGCGGCGCAGCCTGTTCAGGTGCGGCCGGTCGTACAGGCTCGTCATGTAGAACGCGCCGCCGGACCACACGAACCACAGCGGAGTGACGTGGGGGAAGCCATCGCGATCTAGGGTCGCCACGCGCGCGGGCACCTCGAGCGCCAGCAGCGCCTCGATCTCGGGGTCGCTCATCGGGCGCGGAGGACGGAGCATCGAGGGTCTACAGCGACTCGGCCAGCAGCGTGGCGACGTCCACGACCCGCATCTCAGCGCCAGCGCTCTGCACGCCGTCGTCGAGCATCACATTGCAGAACGGGCACGCCACGGCGAGCGTTCCGGCTCCGGTCTCCGCCGCCTCTCGGACTCGCTCCTCATTGATCGGCTTGGCCCGCTCCTCCATCCACATGTGCGCGCCCCCGGCGCCGCAGCAGAACGTGCTCTTGCCCGAGCGGTCCATCTCGACGGCCTCGCCCACGGCTGCGACGAGCTCGCGGGGGCCTTCCAGCACATCGTTGTGCCGTGCCAGGTAGCACGAGTCGTGATAGGTGATCGGGAGACCGTCGCTGTGCGCGGGGGCGATCCGTCCGTCCCGGACCAGCGATGCAAGCAGCTCCGAGTGGTGGACCACCTCGTAGCGCCCCCCGAAATCGGGGTACTCGTTGGCGAGCGTGTTGAAGCAGTGCGGGCATCCGGTCACCACCTTGGTGATCCCTGACTCGTTGAGCGTCTGGATGTTCTGCTCCGCGAACGCCTGGAACACGTACTCGTTGCCCATGCGTCGAGCGGGGTCACCAGTGCACGCCTCCCGGGGGCCCAGGATCGCGAAGTCAACTCCTGCCGCCTGCAGGAGCTTGGCGGTGGACTGCGCGGTCCGTCGTGCGCGCTCGTCAAACGAAGAGGCACAGCCGACCCAGTAGAGGTACTCCGGGGGCGGGTCGCCGGGCTCGAGCACCCGCACGTCGAGCTCGGCCGCCCAGTCGGCGCGCTGCGCCTGAGGGTGGCCCCAGGGGTTCGACGCGCGCTCGATGTCCCGCAGCATCGGCTCGGCCTCGCTCGGAAAGCTCGACTCGACCATCACCAGATGCCGCCGCAGGTCGACGATGTGGTCGATGTGCTCGATCGAGACCGGGCAGGCCTGAACGCAGGCGCCGCAGGTGACGCAGTCCCAGACGCTCTCCTCAGGGACGGCGTCCGGGACGAGTGCGGTTTCTGAGCGCGCGAGCACCTGATCGCGCAGCCCCATGATCACGAGCTTCGGGGACAGCGTCTTCCCCGTTGCCCACGCCGGGCAGACGTCCTGGCAGCGCCCGCACTCCGTGCACGAGTACGTATCGAGGACCTCCTTCCAGGTGAGCTCAGGAGCGGTGCCGGCGCCGAATCGCAGCTCCTCCTCGGGCACGTTGGGGTCGTCGAAGCGCAGGGGCTCGAGCCGGCCGCCAG
This sequence comes from uncultured Solirubrobacteraceae bacterium, assembly GCA_955652215.1. Next base: position 4,146 of record CATPAX010000204.1, read on the forward strand.
GGCCGGTCCGCGCGAACCACACGTTGAACGCGGAGGAGACGATGTGAAGGTGCTTGGAGTGGGGGAGGTAGGCGAGGAAGGTCAGGATCGTCAGCACATGAGCCCAGACGAACACGCGCTCGAGCACGCGGGTAACGGAGTCGTGGCCGAACAGGTGTGAGACGGCGTTCGACAGCGGCGAGGACCCGCGCGGCCATTCGTTCAGGCCAAGTGCGATCCGGGAGGCGTGCCAGAGGATCAGCGTGGTGACGATCGTCGCGATCATCGCGAGAATCAGGTCGGCCTCGCCCAGATGGCTGCCCTCGAAGCGCCGGGGCCGCTGCACCTTTCTGATCCACACGGCAGCGAGCACACCGCCGAACACCAGCACGCAGAACAGGTCGACCATCGCCGCGTACCAGCCCTGCTCCCCAAGCCAGGGGAGTGTCGCGTGCTTGTCGACGACGCCGATCAGCGCGATCAGGATCGTGGGCCCGAGCACCAGGAAGCCCCAGAAGATGAACGCGTGCATCAGCCCGGGGCCGAGCCGCTGCAGCAGCTTGCGCTGGCCCAGGACGATCGTCGCTTCGTTCCGGGCGCGGCGGGGGAGGTTGCCAGAGCGGTCCACCGGCTTGGCGGCGCGCACCAGCGAGACCAGCAGCCTGACCCGCCGGGCGAACAGGGTGCCGCTCAGCGCGAGCGCGGCGGCCAGCGCGATGGCGGCGGGGAGGGAGGCTACGAGCCCCTCGCCTTCCTGATCTCAGCCGAGATCGCCGGCACCACCTCGTGCAGGTCGCCGATCACCGCGTAGTCGGCGCTCGCGAAGATCGATGCCTCGCCGTCGGGGTTGATCGCCAGGAGCTTCTTGGCGCCTTTGCAACCGGCCATGTGCTGGGTCGCCCCGCTGATCCCGCAGGCGATGTAGATCTCGGGCGAGATCTTGGTCCCGGTCTGACCGACCTGGTCGGTGTGCGGTCGCCATCCCGCGCTGGTCACA
>CATPAX010000205.1 GCA_955652215.1 uncultured Solirubrobacteraceae bacterium
CCGCTTGGGGCAGGTTGTCGGCGCGTTCGGGTTCCCCGGGGCGCCGGGCTTCCCGAATCCCGAGGCGCGTGCGGTGTCTGCCACCTGCGGCGGGATTCGCATTGTCTCGGTGTACGTGCCCAACGGACGCGTGCCGGGGTCCGAGCACTATCAGTACAAGCTTGCCTGGCTCGGGTCCCTTCGGGAGATGATCTCCGCAGGGCCGCCGGAGATGATCGTGTGCGGCGACATGAACATCGCTCCGGCCGATGACGATGTGTTCGACCCCGAGGCGTATGTCGGGCAGACGCATGTCACCGAGCCAGAACGCGCGGCGCTTGCCAATCTTCAGGCGCTCGGCCTGCGCGACGTGGTCCGCGACCGCTGGCCGAACGAGCGGGTGTTCACTTACTGGGACTACCGGGCGGGGATGTTCCACCAGGACCTCGGGATGCGGATCGATCTCGTGCTGGCCAGCGAGCCCGTTGCGAGCCGAGTTCAGGCCGCCTGGGTCGACAGGCACGCCCGAAAAGGGCGAGGGCCAAGCGATCATGCGCCCGTGATCGTCGACTTGGACGAGGCGCCGGATGGGGATATCGGGCCGGTCGTCCCGCCGCCATCGGCTCCGGCGGCCAAGCGCGGCTCCGTCAAGCTGCCTCAGGCGCCCTGACCGGTCACTCCCGCGGGCGGTCTCGATCGCGCGAGGGCTGAACGCGCTTTGGCTCTCCCGGCATCTTCGGATAGTCCGGTGGGTAGGGCATGTCGCCCTGGCCATCGGCTGCGTCTCGCTCATACATGGCCAGCAGTGGCTCGAGCGAGTGAGCGACATCGTCGATCGCCGAGTGGAGATCGCCGCCCTCGCGAAAGCGAGCGGGCATCGTCTCGACGGTGAAGTCCTCGGGCTTGACATCTGGCAGCTCCTCCCAAGCCACCGGCGCCGACACCGGCGCCCCCGGCTTCGGCCGGATGCTGTAGGCGCTAGCGATCGTGCGGTCGCGGGCGTTCTGGTTGTAGTCGACGAAGATCCGCTCGCCGCGCTCCTCCTTCCACCAGCTGGTGGTCACCTTTTCGGGAAGGCGCCGCCCAAGCTCGCGCCCGAACGCGATCGCGGCGTGGCGAACGTCGGTGAACGTCCAGCGGGGTTCGATCCGCAGGTAGATGTGCACGCCACGTCCGCCTGAGGTTTTAGGGAAACCGGTGTAACCGAGCTCGTCGAGCAGCGCGCGCGCCTGGGCCGCGACCGGCACAGCGTCCACGAAGTCGGTGCCCGGCTGCGGATCTAGATCGATCCGCAGCTCGTCGGGATGGTCGACATCGGTGTCGCGAACCGGCCACGGGTGGAAGGTGATCGTTCCCATCTGGGCAGCCCAGCCGACCACTGCGATCTCGGTTGGGCAGACCTCGTCCGCAAACCGGCCTGAAGGAAACTGGATCCGCGCCGTCTGTACGTAGTCGGGAGCCCCCCGTGGGATGCGCTTCTGAAAAAAGGCATCCCCACCACCCCGCTCCCGGGTCGAGAGCACGATGCCTGGATACACCCCCTTCGGCCATCGCTCGAGCGTCGTCGGGCGCCGCCCGAGTGCGCGCATGATCCCGTCCTCAACGGCGACGTAGTACTCGACGATGTCGAGCTTGGTGATCGGACCCGAGCGCTCGGTCGCCGGGAAGATCACCCGGTCGGGGTTGGACACGCGCAGGTCGCGGGCACCGGCGTCGATCGTGATTGCCTGGGGGGAAGCCATCTTTCCCGGAGTTCTACCGTCTAGACGCCGACGTAGCGGGCGCCGAGAGTCGTGGCAAGCGTACGATGCGCGGGACTGGTTCCGATCAAGATCGATCGTGACGGCTCAAGCCCGTTCGCTCGTGCGAAAGCGAGCGGGAGCCCGGGGAGCGGCGGTCGGCACCAGCAGCGCGGGGGCCCGGCGGCATGTGGGCATAACGCGGCTTGCACGGGACCTGCCACTTCCACGGTGAGCCAGGACACACATGCATCGAGTCTCTCGGTCGCGCCTTCGGGGTTCCAGTCGAAGATCAGGTGCGGGCCCTCGCCGCGCGACTGTGCCAGTGCACCCTCGAAGCCCGAGTGCTCGACCGCTGATGCCGCCACGAACACGCCCGCCGGCACGTTCTCCGCCGGTTTGGTCCGCTCGAACGGCAGCACCTCCACAGCCGAGAAGCCCTCGTCGGTGGAGGGCGGCTCGAGCTCGCGGGCCGCACGCATCTGGGATGTGGGCGTCAGCACGCCCTGCTCATGTCGCGCAAGCTCTCGAAGCTTCTCGGGAGTGGGAAGACTTCCGAACTGCTCGAGCAGGCGCTCGACGAGGTTGACCTGAGCCTGGGCCAGCGGCGTCTCGAGCCAGACACACCGGATCGGGATGGCGTGCCTGCTGGCAATCTCGATCGGGTAGTTGCGCGCCGACCGTGATAGGTATGTGTTGTCGAGGACGACCCGCCGCCTGCCCGAGGAGAGCTCCTCGTCCAGTGCTCCTGCGAGCTCGCGCAGGCCGCCACCGCGCTCATCGCGGTTGAGACGGACGTAGCCACGACTCACATAGTCCTGGGCGACCCGGCTCTTCCCGGCTCCCGGGATTCCGATGACGAGGACCACCTCCGCGTCTACTTGTAGCCCGGGTGGTTCTCGGCCAGCCTGGGGGGAGCGGCCCAGCGCTTGGTCGATGGCGGCTCGCTCCTCAGGGCCCAGGCGAAGCCGGGCCGCGCGAGCAGCGCTACGCGCTGTCTCCGGGCGCCGGGCGCCCGGAATGGCGACCACCCCAGGCGAGAGCTCCAGCAGGTAGGCGAGCGCGACCTCGGCCGGAGAAGCCCCGTGGCCTTGCGAGACCCTCGCCAGCGGCTGACGGCGAGCCAACCCGCCCGCGCGGCGGGGACCGCCGAGTGGGGAATGGGCGATCACGGCGATTCCGAGCTCGGCGCATCGCTCGAGCAGCCCGCCGCGCAGCGCACGATCGTCATAGACGCTGACCGCCACCTCGACGGCGCTCACCGGGGCAAGTTCGAGCGCCTCATTCAGCTGCGCGCGATTGACATTCGAGACACCGACGCGCTTGACGACGCCTTCGTCAACGAGTCGGGCGAGTGCACGCACCGACGTCCGCCATGGCGTCCGCGGATCGGGCGCATGGATCAGGTAGACGTCGATCGGGAGACCACCCAGGGCGACGAGGCTGGCCTCGCAGTCGCCGAGGATCGCTTTGGCACGCCCGTCCGGCACCCATCCGCCGCCCAGACGGGTCATGCCGCCCTTGGTCACGATCCGCGCCGTCGGCTCCGCGCCGGACCGGCGGAGCGCGCCGGCAAGCAGCCGCTCGTTATGGCCGAGCTCGGCCTCCCCGTGCCCATAGGCGCGTGCGGTGTCGAACACGGTCACACCGGCCTCGACGGCCGCGGCGATCGTCTTCTCAGCTAGCGCGCCGTTGCGCGGCTCATCGGTCGACAGCCGCATGCAGCCGAGGCCGACCCGGAGCTCCGACGGGTCAAGCCAAGCCGGACTGCTCACGTTGGTGGCGTTCATGCTCGAGACAGGTGCGGAGCGGTGGAGCGAGGAGGCACGAGAGATCCGATCAGCACCAGGGCAGTCCCGGCCCGGTGTCGTCCCGCCGTGCACATCGCCAGCCCTGTAAACCGCGGGAGCGCTCCCCACGGCCGAGCCCGGATCGCGGGCCGCCGGGCCCGGCCGAACACCGCCGCGAGCGCGATCGTGACGCCGATCGCGAATCGAGCCGCAATGGCCTGGAAGGCAAGTGGAGTGATCCGACCGTGTTCGCGCGCGGTCAGCGACGCAGCGGCGATGAACGCGAGATCGGCGGTGGTGTCCAGATCCCTCCCGAGCCTGGTTCGTCCGTAGCGGCGGGCGAGTGAGCCATCCACCCAGTCCGTGGCGCCGGCGATAACGACCAAGGCCGGCAACGCTACGCGACTGCGCGCAACCGCTGGGATCGCCGGAACGAGCCAGAAGCGCGCCAGCGTGACCGCGTCGGCGGGTGAGAGACGGGCTCGGTCGTGCCCGTCGCTTCCTTCCGCCATCCCTAGATGCCAATCGAGCATCTGCCAAACCGCGAGCCACCACGCCAACCCGCGGGCAGGGCTAAGCTCGATGTCCTCGATCCGGCGGGTCGCGCGACAGGCCGACAGCCATGCGATCGCTCCGCACGCCCCCCATAGCCTCCCCTGGCGGACGAGCGAGGGGCGCTCCCGTCGTGCTGCTGCCGAGCGCTCCAGCGAGGCGCCGATGAACCGCCTCCAAGCTCGTGGCCGGTACGCACCGCGTCGCAGCTCCTCGAGCGCGTCTGCCGTCCAGCGCTCTCCCTCGGTCAGCGGACGGGGTGCGTAGCGCTGCGCGGCGAGAAGCCTGTGCTCGTTCAGGTCCGGTGGCACCCGCGTATTGTGAGTCCGTAGGCTTCGGAGATGCGCCGAATCGCAGCGCTGATGCCCGGGCTCGCCTGTGCAGCCGGCGGCTACGCGCTCGTCGTGAGAGGCTCGCTCACGCTCGATCTCGATATCGGACGGCGGGTTCGTCCGCTTGGGCCGATCACGATCGCGATCGCCGCGCCGCCCGGCACCGTGTTTGACGTGGTCGCGTCGCCTTATCTGGGGCGCACTCCGCGCGCCATGCAAGACAAGCTACGCGTGATCGAGCGCGGGAGCGACATGGTCCTGGCCGCGCACTTCACCACCGCCGGAAGGCTCACCACGACGACCGTCGAGACGGTGCGCTTCGAGCGGCCGAACCGCGTCTCGTTCCGGCTTGTCCGCGGCCCCGTCCCATACGTTGTCGAGACCTACGAGCTGAGCGAATCCCCGCCAGGCACCGAGCTTCTCTACACCGGCGAGCTGGGAACTGATCTCTGGCGCCTCGGGCAATGGTGGGGCGACCTCGTCGCGCGTCCCTGGGAGGAGACCGTCGCCGCCTCGCTTGAGTCGATCAAGGTCGAGGCGGAGCGACGAGCGCAGGTTCGCGGCTGACAGGGTGTGAGAGATGGCTGCGGGGCAGATCGCGCGCCGTCACGGACTGTCGAGATCTTCCCGCTTGACGATGCCGATCAATATTCCTTCGGGAGTTGTCACGATCGCCCACCGCAGGTCACGATCATCCAAACGCTTGGCAAGCGCAGCCGCCGTCTTGTCGGGGCGAACGGTCGATGGTCCGGCCTCCATGACCTCTTCGGCTGTGAGGTTCGGATCACAGTCCAGCGAGCTCCGGCGCAGCCTTCCGAGAAGCACGCCTCCGGCCGTCGTCACCAGGCCGAATCCGTAGCCGGAGGCGACGATTTCCTCCCGCACCTCTCCGACGCGGTCGCTGAGCTGGCAGATAACGACATCATCGTGGGCAAGCCGCCCTGCCCTCGGGACCCCCTCCTCTTGGCCTTCGATCGGAAGGTTGTGCGCGATCCAGTCGACTTTGCCTGGGAGGTAGTCGTAGACCTCGGTGAAGCCGAGCGCTTCGAGCCGGCACGCGGCTCGTGGGCTGAGGTCTCAGAGCCAATCCCAGCAGTAGACGACGACGGCCCGCTCGCGATCTAGAACGCCGGCGGTTTCGGCGGTCAGTTGCTTGAGCGGCAGGTTGATCGCGCCCGGAAGATGCCACCCTGAGTACTCCGCGTCGGGCAGCACCTCGACCACCTGAGCGCCTTCCTCGATCAATTGCTCGAGCTCAGCCAGCATGACGCCTGTTGGCATCGTCTCGTCTCCTCGCGTCGTCCTATTTGCTCATGTTCCCGGTCGCTCAGAGAGGCTGCGCTCGAGCGCCTGCTCGACCGGTTCGGGGCCGCTGTTCAGGTAAAGGACCCGACGCGACGCGCGCTGATCGCGGAGCAGCTCGGCCAGAACAGCAGCGACGTCCTCGCGCGGAATCTCCCCCCGAAATGGCGAGGAGTCGATTCGGACGCGCCCTGTTCCGGAATCGTCAGTCAATCTGCCGGGCCTCACGATCGTCCAGTCGCGCTCGGTGGCCATCAGTGCTGCGTCGGCCTGCGCCTTCGCGCGGAGGTAAACACTGAAGACATCATCGCCGTCCGGAGGGTCCTCGGCGCCGACGGCGCTGACCATCAAGTACCGCTGCGAGTCGGTTGTCGCCTCGAGCAGCTTGATCGCGCCGTCGCGATCCATCGTGAGCTTGCGCTCTGCGCCACTGCCGGCGCCTGCGCCCGCGGCGAACACCACCGCATCGGCACCGGCAACGGCCGCCGCGATCTGCTCGACCGGCGCCGTCTCGAGGTCACACATGACGGGGTGTGCCCCCACAGCCTCCAACTCTGAGGCATGCGCCGGATTGCGAATCAGGCCGACCACTTCGTCACCCCGGTCCACGAGCAGCGGGCCAAGCCGCATCGCGATCTTCCCACGTGCTCCAGCTATCGCCACTCGCACAATGTGACCCTACTCCTCCGAGCCCCCGGCCGAAGCCTCAGTCACGACCTGTCCCGGGCGTAGTCTCGGGACGCCCCGATGCCTGCGTTGACACTGCTTGTCGCCTCGATCGCGATTGCTGACTCCCTCAACCCCTCGACGGTCGTCCCCGCGCTCTGGATGGCGAGCACTCCCAGCGGACACGTCGTCAGCTTCACGCTCGGTGTGTTCCTGGTGTACCTCGCCGGTGGGCTGGTGCTCCTGCTGGGTCCGGGGCCGGCGCTCATTTCAGCGCTGCATCACCTGGGAGGAACGGTCGAGCACGCGATCGAAGTCGCTCTAGGCGTGGCTGTGCTCGCATTCGCGGGGTGGCTGTGGCATGCCCGGCGCAGCCAGAGCACCACGCATCTGCCGCACCCCGCACGTAGCCGCCGGTCGGCGTTCACGCTTGGAGCGGCGATCATGGCCGTGGAGCTGCCGACCGCGTTTGTGTACTTCGGCGCGATCTCGGCGGTGCTTGCCTTCCATCAGGCGGTCACGGTAAAGGTGGCGCTGGTCGTCGCTTACAACCTGCTGTTCGTTGTCCCGCTCCTCGTGATCATCGCCATCCGCCGTATCGCCGGCGAGCGCGCCGAGCGTTGGTTCGCGCGCGGCCGCGAGAAAGTGCTCGGATTCGGCGAAGTACTGCTGGCATGCGTCGCCAGCGCCGGGGGCACGGCGCTGGTGATCATCGGCGTCGCCGGGCTGGTGGCCGCCTAGCCCGCAAAGATTTACGGTGGTCATACCGCGCGAGGCGTAGAACCGCCGCTGGACATCGGGAAGATGCCTCGCGACGCTGCCAAAGGCCCAAGCGCCTCCATCAAGCTTGTGACCGTGACCTGCGCGGTGGTTATCGCCGCGTGTGCCAGCGCGAGCTCCACGACCGCATCTACCAACTCCGCGTTCGCCCTCTCGAAGTGCATGCACGCGTATCGCGTACCGAACTTCCCCGACCCGACCCACGGTCCTGGCGGCGATGGCTTCTCGATCAGCATGTCCCCGGGCGGTCCGCTCACGGTCGACGGAATTGCTTCAGCGGACCGGCATTCGAGGCTGCGGTCAGGATCTGCAAGCTCTTCGGTGGCGGCAATGCACCATTCCCGGTCTCTGAGAGCCAGAAGGTCCAGGCGGTCACGTTCGCACGGTGCATGCGCAAGCACGGCGTCTCGAACTTTCCCGATCCGACGTCCCCCCCGGCGGCGGTATCGCTCAGGGTCCCGCTTCGGCAATCAACCGGGACTCGCCGGCGGTCGAGCACGCAGCCGCTGTGTGCAATCGGCGCTGACTGACCGCGGTCATCCTCTGCGCCGAGCGGCGCTCTCAGCCCGACGGGTATCCGTTCGCGACAGCGGTCGCCTGCTTCGGGGTGAGGCTCTTCAGATACGTTCGAGCGACGGCTTCCCCGACGGGTTGCTCATCCTTCTGGGTGGCGCCTGCCCAGCTGAACGAGATCGTGATCAGCCGCAGTCCATCGGTAGTCATGAGTTGCTTCTCGGCGGGGAACCAGTCGGCTTCGAGGCCAAGCCCTGGGATCGCGGCGGGCGGCGGCGACATAGGGGTGGGGGTGAAGACCTGGGAGGCTTCGATCGCCGTGCGTTCGAGGCGGAAGTACGGCGATGGGGCACTGTCGAGGTTGGCTATGACGACCACCTGCTTGCCATCGCTGAGTCGTGCGGAAAACGAGCACTGAGGCATCAAATTGTTCCCGGTGGACTGGGACGCTGCGATCGCTCCGAGCGGAAGGGAGAGCGAATGTGCGGCCGCGGCCCTGGCAATGGGCAGGCATACCGTGCTGGCACGAGTCCTGCCGGTCGTACGGTGCGTGTGGCTCGACCCCCCGCAGGAGCACAGGACTGCTGCGAGTGCCGCCATTCCCAGAGGCTTGGTCACGAACATGTCGTTACCACCGTATACCATGACACTGGTGACGCCAAGCATAAATCCCCGCTCGGCGGGGAAACCGAGTCTCCGCTCCGTGGCGGCTCAGGGCGGTCGCCAGCCAGGAGATCGCGAGCCCGCTCCGGACGAACTGCGGCTCCTCCAGGAGTTCGTGAACAGCTTCTGGGATATCGATCGCGGTCAGCCGGAGCAGTGGTCAACCCCCGCGTGGTTCCGCGAGTGGCTCACACAGCGCGAGCTGGTCGAGTCCGACACAGCGATCACGGAAGTAGATCTGGTCCGTGCGCTGGAGGTTCGAGGAGGCCTGCGCGCACTCCTCTTGGCCAATAACGGGGCGCCGCTCGACCGAGAGGCGGTCGAACGCCTCAACCGTGCACTGGAGGGCCCGGGTC
>CATPAX010000206.1 GCA_955652215.1 uncultured Solirubrobacteraceae bacterium
GAGCTCAGTGCCTGGCGCAGCGCGTCGAGATCGAGATCGCCGCTGACCCTGACCGCAAGCGCCGCGTTATAGGTGGCGTTGCCGGGCTCGAGGGCATCGAAGAACAGCAGCTGCTCCTGCTGGAAGGAGAGGGGAATGGCCCCGTCGTCTACTCGGGCCGGATCCCCATGACCGTCCGCGGCCGCCGGTCTGGAAGCCTCTACTTGGGCGGCGAGCGCGCTCAGTGTCGGGTGCTCGAACAGTGCCCGCACAGACAGCTCGATCGCGAAGCGCTCGCGGACCTGGGTCGCGACGCGCGCGGCGAGCAGCGAATGACCTCCGAGGTTGAAGAAGTTGTCGTGGGCGCCCACCGCCTCCACGCCGAGAACCGAACGCCAGATCTCGGCTATCTGCTCTTCGGTCGCGCTCAACGGCACGAGCGCGGCGTCCGGCGCGTGCTCCTCCCAGACCGGCGATGGCAGCGCGCCGCGGTCGGTCTTTCCGTTACGGGTCAGCGGCAACGCATCGAGCAGCGCGATCGCTGCGGGGACCATGTACTCCGGGAGCTTGGCTCGCAGGTGCTCGCTGACCGTGTCACGGATGTCGCTGCCCTCGGCGCTGACGACATACGCGGCCAGCCTTGTGTCGCCCGGGGCGGCCTCCGCCGCGATCACCGCGCAGTCGCTCACGCCCGGCACGTCCCTAATCGCTGCCTGCACCTCGCCGAGCTCGATCCGGAAGCCGCGGACCTTGACCTGGTCATCGATCCGCCCCCGGAACTCGAGCTCGCCGTCCGCGAGACGGCGAGCCACGTCACCCGTCCTGTACAGGCGGGAAGAGCCGCCCGGCTCGCTGACGAACCGCTGCTCGGTGAGCTCGGGACGATTCAGGTAACCGCGGGCAACCCCGGCACCCCCGACGTACAGCTCGCCCGGGACACCGGTCGGGACGGGTGAACCCTGGGGATCGAGCAGGTGGAGGCTGAGGTCCGGGATGGGTATCCCGATCGGGCTCGAGTCGCGCGCGCAGTCGGCCGCCCGGATCGGCCGGTAGGTGACGTGCACAGTCGTCTCGGTGATCCCGTACATGTTCACCAGCTCGGGGCCGTCATCGCCGAACCGCTTGACCCACGGCGCCAGCATCGCCGGCGCCAGTGCCTCGCCGCCGAACACGATGAAGCGGAGCGCGATCCGGTCGGCCGCCTTCAGAAGCTCCTCCTGCACGACGGCGAACAGGCTCGGTGTCGCGTTCAGCACCGTGACCGCGGACTCGCTGATCAGTTCCGCCAGCGCCTGCGGCGAGCGCGTCGTCCACAGCGGTGAGATCACCAGCCGGCCGCCATAGGCGAGCGCGCCCCAGAGCTCCCACACCGAGAAGTCGAACGCGTAGGAGTGCAGGAGCACCCACACGTCCTGGGGACCGAAGCCGTACCAGTGCTCGGTGGCCGAGAACAGCCGCGCGACGTTACGGTGCTCGACCATCACCCCCTTCGGCGTGCCGGTCGAGCCCGAGGTGTAGATCACGTAGGCGAGGTTCTCGGGGGTTGCCCCCGCATCCGGGTTCCCATTCGAGCGAGAATCGATCCGGGCGCGATCGCGATCGAGGCAAACCGTTTGCGCGTCGTGCGGGGGGATCTCGCCGACCAGGTCCTCCCGGGTCACGAGCAGCGGGGCGCCGGTGTCCTTCAGCACGAAGCCGATCCGATCAGCGGGGTAGGCCGGATCGAGCGGCACGTACGCGGCGCCGGCCTTCAGGATCCCGAGGATCGCCACGACCAGCTCCAGCGAGGGCTCGAGGAACAGCGCCACGAGCGTCTCGAGTCCCGCACCAAGCTCCTGCAGGTGGTGGGCGAGCCTGTTGGCCCGGGCATCCAGCTCGGCGTAGGTCAGCGAGGCGCCTTCGAAGCTCAGCGCGACGGCGTCTGGCGTGCGGACGGCCCATCGCTCGAACAGGGAGTGCATGCAGGCAACCGGATAGCTCGGCGCGGAGGCGCCCGGCCCGTCTGCTCCGCGCGACATCGAAAGCTGGCCGACGGGGACATCCGGGTCTGCGATCGCCGCGCCGAGCAACGCCAGGAACAGGGTCGCCATCTGCTCGACGGTGGCCTGATCGAACAGGTCGGTGCTGTACTCCCACGCAAGCTCGAGTTGCTGGCCGTGCTCCTCCTCGATGAACAGCGTGAGGTCGAAGCGCGAGGTCGCGGGACGCGCGTCGTAGGGCTCGGCGTCAGCCAGCGGAAACGAGACCTCGGGCACGTGCGCGACGAAGGCCTGGAACACCGGGTGCCGGCTCAGGTCCCGCGGCACGCCGAGGCGCGCGACCACCTGCTCGAACGGGGCTCGTTCGTGGGCAACAGCCCACATGACGGTTTCGCGCGTGCGCTCGACAAGCTCGCGAAAGCTCCAATCAGCGCCGATCTCGCAGCGCAAGGCGACGGTGCTCGCGAACAGGCCCACGGCGTCCTCGAGCTCGGGGCGATCACGCCCGGAGGTGGTCGCGCCGATGATGACCTCCTCCTGCCCGCTGTAGCGCCCGAGCAGCAGGCAATACACGGCCAGGAGCGTCGCGAACGGCGTCGCTCGGGATGAGCGGGCAAACGAGCGGACCGCTTCAGCCTGCTCGGGCGTGAGCCTCACGCGGTGGGTGGCCCCGCGATAGCTCGGGCTCTGCGGCCGGGAACGGTCGGTGGGAAGGGCGAGGTTTGGCGGGGCCCCTCGCAGGCGCTCCACCCACGGCGCGAGCGTGCGATCGAGCTGCTCGCCGCGCAGAAGCTCGCGCTCCGCTGCCGCGTGGTCGGGGAACTGCGTGCGCGGCGGTGCGAGCGCGGGGTCCTGTCCGTCGCGGTAAGCGCGGTACAGGAGCCCCAGCTCGCGCATCAGGATCACCTGAGAGGCGCCGTCGCAGACGATGTGATGAAAGACGAGCTCGAGCACGTGCTCCTGCGCGGACACCCGGATCAGCAGGGCGCGCAGCAGCGGCGCGCTGTCGAGCGGCAGCGGAGTGCTCGCCAAGCGGTCGGCGAGACGCTGGGCTTCGGCCTGCGGATCCGGACGCTCGCTGACGTCGACGGTCTCGAGCGCCGGGATGCAATCCGCCGAAACGACCTGGACAAGGCGCCCATCGCGCGAGTCCAGCGACGTCCTCAGCGCGTCGTGCCGGCGTACCACCTCGGCCAGGGCCCGCTCGAGCGCGTCGACGTCCGGTTCGCCGTGCAGACGGATCCCGATCGGCATGTTGTAGGCGCTGCTGGTCCCCTCCAGCTGTTCGAGGAACCAGAGCCGCTCCTGGCTGTAGCTCGCCGGCGCGTCGCCTCCCTGGCCCGATCGCGCCTCAGGGGCCGTCCGCTCTAACGCCCCCTGAGCTCCCTGAGCTCCCTGAGCTCGCTGGAGCGCAGCGGCGAGCGCGGCAACAGTCGGAGCGTCCAGGAACGCGACGAAGTCGATCTGTGTGAGCAGACGATCCTCGATCGCCGCGAGCATTCGGACCGCGGCGAGCGAATCACCGCCCAGCTCGAAGAAGTCGTCCTCAGGGCCCAGGTCCTCGAGCTCCAGGATCTCGCGCCACAACGCGGCGATCGCCTGCTGCGAATC
>CATPAX010000207.1 GCA_955652215.1 uncultured Solirubrobacteraceae bacterium
AACACGTCCGTGAGGTAGTGATTCGCCGTGGCGACGACGACGAAGGTGACCAGGAGCGGGTAGAGCGACCAGGCGATCTTGGCCGGGCGCTTGGACACCAGCTTCGCCATCGGCCACCCGATCAAGACCGCAAAGCACACGTGCATCGAGGGGACCGCGGCGTAGAAGTTCATGAACGCATGCCCGGGCCCATCGAAGTCGACGTGGCCCGTGCTGCCAAGGAGAAACTGCGAGATCGAGTCTGTGAAGCCCCACTCCGGAAGCAGGCGTGGCGGTGCCGTCGGATACAGCCAGAACCCCACCAGGGCGATCGCCATCGAGATCATGAACATGTTGCGCACGAAGTAGAACGAGTCGTTTCGGCGCACGTAGATGTAGATCAGCGCGAGCAGCGTCACCAGGAAATGCCCGTTCAGATAGATCCAGTCGGCGGTGTCAATCAGCCAGTGCGTGTTGGCTGCCCAGGCCTGGACGCTCGGCTCGACGAACACGTGGATCGCTCGCTCGAAGTCGATGATCTTCATGGCGTCGCCAAAAGGTTTGTAGAGGTTGCCGTTGGAGACGAGTCCGCGCACCAGGTCGTAGAGCAGGAAGGCTCCTGCGAACAGCGCGATCTGGTGAACGAGGTCGCGCCACCCGCGGGGCAACACGCGCTTCTCGATCAGCTCCAAGGCCCGCATCGGAGCGGCCATCCTAGCGGGGAGGGCAGTCCTCAGCCCGCGGTGCAGCGCGGGCTGTTCGCGCCGATTCGGCCGAGCGCGAACGCAATCGAGATCCTGGCCTGGCCCGCTCGATCAACCCGTAGCTTCGTGAACTGACCGTCAGGAGCGACGCACCCGGGGAGACCCTCGAGCGCCCAGTACGGAGTGAAGTGAACGCGGAGCAGCAGCGACCCAGGCCGGCTCACGGTCAGCGTTAGCCAATTCGGGCCGATCGCGGTGACGGCGGCGGGCCCCTGCACCATTGGTGTCGGGTCGGCCACTGCGTACACGCGCCAATGCGAGGAGCGGAAAACCAGCCGCAGGTAGGGAAGGCCACGATCGATAAGCGCGGTTTCCTGTCGGGCGGAGTAGTCGAGGTCGGCGTCGGAGACGGCGACGAAGCGGACTGCGAGCCTACGCAGCCACGCCTGATAGGTCCCGGCATCCATGGTCCCGTCGTAAAACAGGTGGTTGTAGCGGATGTCCAGCTGGCGCTCCCAGCCCCGGGCCAGGGGATACCGGGGGGCGACCTCATACGCCTCCCAGTGAAACTGTGTGAAGGGGATCTCGATCCGGAAGCGCGGACCGGTCTGGCGGTCAAGGAACGAGAACAGCGGGCGGTAGTAGGCGGCCGAAAACGAAGGATCGCCGGCCGACGTGCGTACATCTCGCACCGGCGCCTGCCACTGCACGTAGAGCAAAGGCAACGCTGCGGCGAGCAGCAGCACCTTGCGTCTTGGCCACCACAAGAGCGCCGCAAGTGGTCCGGCGATCAGCGGCGCGAGCCGTGCGGCATTGCTGCCGACCGGGTTGCTCACCGCATACGCGGCGAGACATCCGACTACGTAGAGAACTACCCCGGCGCGCATCGCAACCTCGCGCCGGGGGAGCGCGAGGAGTGCCACTACAGCGATGACGAGGATCGGCCACAGCGTCGCGAGGGCGAACGGCTCGGCGCCGCCCTCGGGAAAAGCCACGGAGAGCGCAAGCACCGGCAGAAGCGCGGCGGCCGCCACCGCCAGGCCCCAGGCGGCCCTTCTCGGACTGCGTCCGTGTGCGACCGCATAGGCCACTCCGGCCAGTGCGGAGAACAATGCTGCCACCGGACTCGAGAGAGCGGTCAGGAGCGCCGCGGCGCACGCGAGGCTCGGCCGGCGCCGCTGGAGCGCCAGCGCGCTCGCCACCGCCGGGAGCAGGCCGAAGGCGAAAGTCAGGCGACCCGTGAACAGGCTGGTCGCCGTGGCCGCCGCGAACCAGACCGATCCCAGCCAGGCCCGTTCGCCGAAGTGGCACCGCGCGAGCGGCTCGAACAGAGCTGCCGTCGCGGTGGCGGCAATGCTGGCCGCGAGCTGCGGGCCGATCGCCGCCGCCACTGGCGGGAATAGCACGCTGTAGCCGGGCACGTGGTGCCCCGCGTACCACCACAGGTTCCAGATGCCGAATCCCTCCGTGGCGAAGAGCTTGGCGCGGAGCAGGTGCGCCGCCAGATCGCCACTGCGGGGCGAGGCGATCAGGTAGCCGACCGCGCATAGGCCGGCCACCAGGGTGGGAGCCAGATGTCGCGGGACCGCGCCACTCCGCGCCGTAAGCTCTCGTAAGCCTCCGCGCGGCAAGTGCCGGGTCGCAGGTTGGGCCAGGGTACCTTCGTTCACTGCGATGACTCCAGGAAGTCCTGCAGCATGCGGGTCACCCCCGGCCGGTCGAGCCACGGCCAGTGACCGGCGTCCGCAATCGGCTGTACCCGGGCCTGAGGCAGTGTCGCTGCATAGGCTCCGGCCAGACGCTCTCCTACCAGCGGGTCGCGCTCACCCCACATCAGCGCAATGGGAACGGGAAGGCCGGCGCGCTCCGCGGCGCGGGTGCTCACCCAGTGAGGATCGGTGTCGCGGTGAAGCCGAAGGATCGCCCGCTGGGTGCCTTGATCGAACTGCTCCCATATAGCCGAGGCCCGCTCATCGGGCCATGCGTCCGGAGTTGCGCTGGCGCGCCGGAGCGCGCGCCTGAGAATCGCACGGTTGGTCGCACCCATCATCAGCTCGCCGAGTCCACGTGTTCGCCAGCCCCTCGCAACCCGTGGCCAGTCAAAGCCGTCGACCAGGGCAGGCGGGCTGAACAGCGCCATACGTGTAACCCGGCCCGGGTCTCCCAGCGCCAGCTCCAGCGCGACCGGCACACCCCACCCATGCGCGACGAGCTTGATCCGATCAACCTCCAGCCGCCGCAGGAGACTCTGCACGAAATCCGCCAGGCCGCCGATCGAGTAGTCGAGGCTGCCCGACTTGCCTGTCCGGCCGAACCCGATCAGGTCGACCGCCAGGCCGCCCGTCTGTCCAAGTGGTCCGACCCAGTCGTCTGAGCTCGTGGGAATCCCGTGCAGATACACAGCAGGAACTCCTGGGGCCTCTGCGCTGCGATAGAAGGCGGGCGATGAGTCGAGTTCGATCGTGTGCTCGTCGACGCGCACCCTGGTCCGTCGAGGATAACGTGGTTGTGAGTGAGCCTGACCTGGCGCAAGCCCTCCGCCCGGCGAGTCCGCGCCATTCGCGACAGGCTCCGGCTCGTCTACGGGATTCCGGTCGCCAAGCCGCACGGACATCCGATCGCCGAACTCATCCTGACGGTCCTCTCGCAGTCGACCAACGACCGCAACCGCGACGTGGCGTACCTGGGCCTGCGCGAGCGCTTCGTCGAGCAGGGCGGCTGGGAGGCAGTCCGCGACGCCGGGGTGGACGAGGTCGAGGAGGCGATTCGCCCCGGCGGAATCTCTAGGATCAAATCCACGCGGATCCGGGCGATCCTGCGCGGGATAACGGATACCGCCCCCGGAGGCGAGCTGTCGCTCGACTGGCTGACGCAGCGCAGCGTCTCCGAGGCACAGAAGTACCTCACCTCGCTACCGGGAGTGGGTCGCAAGACCGCCGCCTGTGTCCTGCTATTCGCCCTAGGGATGCGCGACGTGCCCGTGGACACCCACGTGTCCCGGGTCGGCACGCGCCTGGCCCTGTTCCGGCGGGGAGCACCATTCGAGGAGCTCCATGACACGATGGTCGAGATCACCCCGCCTGGCGAGGAGCTCGAGCTGCATCTGAACCTCCTCCGCCACGGCCGCCGGACCTGCCTCGCTCGCCGTCCGGACTGTCCCGGGTGTGCGCTGCGCCGGATGTGCCCGAGCGCCGACAGCTTCGGCTGAGCGGTGCGCCGGAGCTGCCCGAGCGCTAACAGCTTCGGCGCACCGCTCAGCCG
>CATPAX010000208.1 GCA_955652215.1 uncultured Solirubrobacteraceae bacterium
GACGGCGCGGTCGCTGACGACACTCGCGTGAAGGCAGCCTTGCCGACGATCCAGGAGCTGAGGAATCGGGGAGCGAAGCTTGTGCTCGTCTCGCACCTCGGCCGGCCGAAGGACCGCGAGCCTGAGCTGTCTATGCGCCCGGTGGCGGACCGCCTGGCAGAGCTGACCGGCGCCGACGTGACGATGGCGCCGGGAGTCGTTGGCGACGACGTGGAGGCGTTCGCGCGGAACCTCGCTCCAGGCGACGTGCTGATGCTCGAGAACGTCCGCTACGAGCCCGGCGAGACCACCAACGATCCCGAGCTGGCCACCGCGCTGGCGAGGCTTGCCGACGTGTACGTAGACGACGCGTTCGGCGCGGCGCACCGCGCACATGCGTCGACCGTGGGAGTCGCGGGGCTGGTGGATGAGCGGGCGGCGGGCCTGTTGCTCGAGCGGGAGGTATCGGTTTTGACGAGATTGCTCGAGTCGCCCGAGCGCCCACTCATTGCGGTCCTGGGCGGAGCGAAGGTCAGCGATAAGATCGCCG
This sequence comes from uncultured Solirubrobacteraceae bacterium, assembly GCA_955652215.1. Next base: position 530 of record CATPAX010000208.1, read on the forward strand.
TGATCGAGCGCTTCCGCGAGCTCGCGGACACGATCCTGATCGGGGGGGCGATGTGCTTCCCGTTCTTGGCGGCGAAGGGCCACTCGGTCGGTGCGTCACTGTGCGCCGAGGAGGATGTGAGGCTGGCTGAGCGCACGCTCGCGGGGCAGGAGGGGGCGCGCGCACGCCTGGAGCTTCCGGTTGATCTCGTCGTGGCAGAGCGCATGGAAGCCGACACCGAGCGCCAGACCACCGAGGGGGTCGAGGTCCCAGAAGGGATGATGGGGCTCGATATCGGCCCGCGTACCGCTCAAGCGTATGCCGCGACGATCGGCGAGGCCGAAACCGTGTTCTGGAACGGCCCGATGGGAGCGTTCGAGCTGGAGGCGTTCGCAGCCGGGACGCGTGCCGTCGCCGAGGCTGTCGCACAGGCGCCCGGGACAACAATCGTGGGCGGTGGTGACTCGGCCGCCGCGCTCCAGCGGTTCGGCCTGGCCGACCGCGTCACCCATCTATCGACCGGTGGCGGAGCGGCCCTCGAACTGATCGAGGGCAAGGAGCTTCCCGGAGTGATGGCGCTCAGATGAACAGCGCACGCACACCGCTGATCGCGGGCAACTGGAAGATGTACAAGACGATCGCCGACGCCGAGGCATTCATTGCGGCGTTTCTCCCGCACGTATCCACGGCTTCCGTCGATGTCGCGATCTGCCCGTCGTTCCTGGCGCTGCGGGCGATGGTCGACAGCACTCGCGGGTCGCGGGTCCAGGTGTATGCGCAGAACCTGCACCAGGCGGACGAGGGTGCGTTCACCGGCGAGGTCGCGGCAGCGATGCTGACCGAGGTCGGGGTGGGGGGAGTGGTCCTCGGCCACTCCGAGCGCCGCGGGATGTTCGGCGAGACCGACAAGGCGCTGGCGCTCAAGGTCCCGGCAGCTCTCGCGGCGGGACTCCGCCCGATCCTGTGCGTCGGTGAGACCGAGGGGGAACGCGACGCGGGGGACACCGAGCGAAAGCTGCGCCACCAGGTGCAGGAGGGTCTGATGCGCGTCGATCCCGGCCGTCTAGGGGACGTGGTGATCGCCTACGAGCCGATCTGGGCGATCGGAACCGGACGCGTGGCAACGCCCGAGCAGGCCCAGGATGCGATCGCGTTCGTGCGGGCGCTGGTCGCCGACCGCGCTCCCCAGCAGGCCCAGCGGACCCGGGTTCTGTACGGCGGCAGCGTCAAGCCTGATAACGCGGCCGAGCTGCTCGCGCTGCCAGATGTCGATGGCGCGCTCGTCGGCGGAGCGAGCCTCGATGCCGAGTCGCTCGCCGCGATTGTCTCGGCGGCGGGCTGATGGCGTGGGATTCGGGACTTCCGGCGCCATCGGTGGCGCTGGTCGTGCTCGACGGCTGGGGGCTCGCGCCTGATGATCCCGGGAATGCGATCTCGCTGGCGCAGACACCCGTATTCGATCGGCTCTGGTCCGATTTCCCGCACACCCAGCTGACAGCCTGCGGCCGCGCGGTCGGGCTCCCGGAAGGGCAGATGGGCAACTCGGAGGTGGGTCACCTGAACCTCGGGGCCGGGGCTGTGGTGATGCAGGATCTGACGCGCATCGATGAGGCAGTCGCCTCGGGCGAGCTGTCGTCCAACGAGGTGCTGCGCTCGGCCTTCTCAGACGCCGAGCGCGTTCATCTGATCGGCCTTGTATCCGATGGCGGGGTCCATTCGGGGTGGTCGCACCTCGAAGGGCTGATCCGGCTTGCGGCCGAGCTTTCGGTGCCTGATCTCGTGCTGCATGCGTTCACCGACGGGCGCGACACGCTGCCCAAATCGGGGGCCAAGTACCTGCGGGCCGTCGAGGGCTGGATAACCGATGCAGGGTCAGGGCGTGTGGGCTCTGTGGTGGGCCGCTACTACGCAATGGATCGCGATCAGCGCTGGGACCGGGTCCAGCGGGCGTATGACCTGATGGTCCATGGACGGGCGGAGCACCGCGCTGATAGCGGCGAGGCTGCCGCTCGGGACGCGTACTCGCGCGAGGAGACCGACGAGTTCATCTCCCCGACGCTCGTCGGCTCCGAGGCAGAGATCAGGCCCGGTGACTCGGTGATCGCCTTCAACTTCCGTCCCGACCGGATGCGCGAGATCACGCGCGCGCTGGCCGAGCCGGGGTTCGAGGAGTTCGACCGGGGCGGTGCCGAGCCGATCGAGCGCTACGTGACGATGACCTCCTACGAGGAGGACTGGGACTATCCGGTGGCGTTCCCGCCGGAGCGCCCAGCGACGACGCTGCCGGCGGTGCTCGCGGAGCAGGGCGCTCGTCAGCTGCACGTCGCCGAGACCGAGAAGTACGCGCACGTGACGTACTTCTTCGGGGGTGGGGAGGAGGAGCCCTACGAAGGCGAGCGGCGCGAGCTCGTCCCCTCGCCGCGGGACGTCCCGACCTACGACCACAAGCCCGAGATGAGCGCCGCCGCTGCAGCGAACGCGTTCGTAATGGCTTGGGATGAGGATTCGCCGACGTTCGGGATCATCAACTTCGCCAACCCCGACATGGTCGGGCACACCGGCGTGATCCCGGCAGCGGTATCAGCGGTCGAGGCGGTCGACGGTTGCCTTGGTCAAGTGGTGGAGGCGGTGCGCTCGAGTGGGGGAGCCTGCGTGATCACCGCCGACCACGGGAACGCCGACCACATGCTGGAGGAGGACGGCAGCGCCAACACGGCGCACTCTCTCAATCCGGTGCCGCTGATCGTGACTGTGGAAGGACTGCGGTTGCGCGA
>CATPAX010000209.1 GCA_955652215.1 uncultured Solirubrobacteraceae bacterium
CGGTATGTTGCGGGTAAGTCCCCAGATACCTCGAGGGAGGAACAGCATGAGCACAACCGTTGCCGTCCGGTTGAACGTCAACGGCACGGTGCACGAGCTCGAGGTGGAGCCCCGCCTGCTGCTGGTGCACGCGCTGCGTGAAAATCTCAGCCTCACCGGCACGCACGTGGGCTGCGACACCTCCAACTGCGGAGCGTGCACCGTCCACCTGGACGGCAAGGCCGTGAAGTCATGCACGGTGCTGGCTGTCCAGGCTGACGAGGTCCCGATCACGACGATTGAGGGGCTTGCCCCGGAGGGCGGCTTGCACCCGGTCCAGGAGGCCTTCTGGAACGACCACGCGCTGCAGTGCGGCTACTGCACCCCCGGGATGATCATGGCCTCCACCGCGCTTCTGAGCGAGAACCCGCATCCGGACGAGAAGGAGGTTCGTCACGCGCTCGAGGGGAACCTCTGCCGGTGCACTGGCTACCACAACATCGTCAAAGCGGTGCTCGACGCGGCCGACGCGATGAGCAGCTCGCCCGAGCAGTCGGAGGTGAGGGTATGAGCGACGATGAAGTCCGCGCCGCCGCCCAGAACGTGCCGGCGACGAGCTCGCCGGAGGTCAGCGATCGAGCCGCATCGGTGCCGCCGGGCAACGGGGTCCCGGCGCAGGCAACCAACCACGTCGGGCGCGCGCTGCGCCGCAAGGAAGACCCGCGCCTGATCACCGGGCGCGCTCGCTATGTCGATGACATCACGCTCCCCGGCACGGTGTGGGCCGCCCTCGTGCGCTCGCCGGAGGCGCACGCCCGGATCGTCTCGATCGACAGCTCAGCTGCCCGGCAAGCTCCGGGGGTCGTTGCGGTGTTCACCGGCGAGGACCTCTCGGATCTCGAGTCGCCCCTGCCGATGGCGTGGGCTCCGCCCGGCGTGGAGGTCAATAATCCGTCCCACTGGCCGTTGGCGCGCGGGAAAGTCAGGCACGTCGGCGACCCGGTCGCGGTGGTGCTCGGCGCCGACCGCTATTCAGTAATCGACGCCGCCGAGCAGGTGGTCGTCGAATATGACCCGCTGCCGGCCGTGATCGATCCCGAGGCCGCGCTCGAGGAGGGCGCGACGCTGTTGCACGATGAGCTCGGCACTAACCGGATCCACGAGTGGACGCTCGAGGGTGGCGATCTCGAAGCAGGATTCGCGGAGGCCGACGTCGTCGTCGAGCGGCGGGTGATCAATCACCGTACGGCCGGCGGTGCGATCGAGCCCAGGGGCGTGCTCGCGGACTGGCGAGCGGATTCGCTGACGCTGTGGAGCGCAACCCAGGTTCCGCACTTCCTGCGCTTGTTCCTGGCACTCCTGCTCGGGATGACCGAGGACCGGGTGCGGGTGATCGCCCCCGAGGTCGGGGGTGGCTTCGGCTCAAAGCTTCAGGTATACGGCGAGGAGGTCCTACTCGCCTGGTGCTCGCGCAAGCTGAACCGCCCCGTGAAGTGGATCGAGACCCGCTCGGAGGCCATGATGGTCACCCACCATGGGCGCGATCAGATCGCGCACGTGAAGATGGGCGCCAAGCGCGACGGGACGATCACCGCGTGGCATGTGCGGATCCTCGCCGACATGGGCGCCTACAACATGCTGCTCACACCGCTGATCCCGTCGCTCGGCGCGTTCGTGATGGGCGGTTGCTACCGGATCCCGAACATCCGCACCGACATCGTCGGGGTGTTCACCAACAAGTGCCCGACCGATGCGATCCGGGGGGCCGGCCGCCCCGAGGCAACTCACATGATCGAGGTGACCCTCGACCAGCTTGCCCACGAGCTCGATATCGATCGGCTCGAGCTGCGCCGGCGGAACTTCATCCCGAAGGACGCTTTCCCGTTCCAGACGGCCAGTGCGGTGATCTACGACTCGGGCGACTACCACGGGACGCTCGACCGGTTGCTAGAGCACGTCGATATGGAGGCCTTCCGTCGCGAGCAGGAGGTGCTCCGCTCCGACGGAATCTATCGGGGGATCGGATTCTCGACCTACACCGAGATCTGCGGGCTTGCGCCGTCGCGGGTGGCCGGCCCGCCGGTAGTCGGGATCCAGGCCGGATTCTGGGAGTCGGGGATGGTCCGGGTCCATAACACCGGCGCGGTGACCGTGTACACGGGCACCTCACCTCATGGGCAGGGACTCGAGACGAGCTTCGCCCAGATCGTCGCCGACCAGCTCGGGGTCGATCCATCGGTGGTCGAGGTGCTCCATGGTGACACCGGAACGGGTCCGGAGGGACGTAACACCTATGGCTCGCGGTCGCTGGCCACCGGAGGCGAGGCCGTGCTGCGCGCGGCCGGCAAGGTCGCCGACAAGGCGCGCAAGATCGTCGCCCATCAGCTCGAGGCCGCCCCGGAGGACATCGAGGTCCGGGACGGCAGCTTCTCGGTCCGCGGCTCGCCCGACAAGGGCATGACGCTCGCGGACGTGGCAGGCGTCGCGTATCTCGGGATCGAGCTGCCGGAGGGGCTCGAGCCTGGGCTCGAGGAAACCTCGTTCTATGACCCGGAGAACTTCGTGTTCCCGTTCGGTGCTCACGCCTGCATCGTCGACGTGGACGCCGAGACCGGGAAGGTCAAGGTCGTCAGATGGGTGGCGGTCGACGATTGCGGTAACGCGGTCAACCCGATGCTGATCGATGGCCAGGTCCACGGTGGCGTAGTCCATGCGATTGGACAGGCGCTGTATGAGCGGGTGCATTACGACGAGGAGGGACAGCTCGTGACGGGCACATTCGTCGACTATGC